>DATFVA010000029.1:0-2062 GCA_035260565.1 Ignavibacteriaceae bacterium
TGATAAATACCATCGGAGCGTTATCCTTTTTGCTCCCAATCGGAATTGTAACAGGTTCGGTGTTATGGAGTTTGGCATAGACTACTTTATAAGCCAGTCTGTTTGTATTTCTATTTCCGTCCGCTATACCGATGTTATACAGATTATTTTTACTATAGCCGTTTACCAGGGAAGGGAAATCACCTTCATAGTCGAACATAGTATTGATAAAATAGCCTGCTATACCCGATGATTCAGAATAATTAATTACTTCTTCAAAATACTTTGCCTGCCCTTCGTAGGAATATTTATTTATATATCCGTCTGTATTGCCGGCATTCACAGTATATGTTGCTGAACTGATAAATAGTCTGCCTCCGCCGAGCTTGTTTTTGATATCATCGAGGCTTTCGGAAACATCTTTCGGAGAGGTATTAAGCAGTTCGATGCCGTATAAGTCAAGGCTGTCAGCCGCTTCAATATTCAGTTTATCGAAAGAAGCATAGGATAAAACATCCCAGTTATTTTTCAGATCATCGTTCAGCCGGCTGATCAGCTGCAGATGCGCATCAATTTCGGGAATGTAGCCGCTGCCAAGACCGACTGCAGCGACGGCGCCATACTGCTTGTAGCCGTGGATAAAATTCAGCAGGAAGTTTTTACTTCTCTCAATAAAATTACTGCTCTGTGCCAGGTCGGCAGGAACCGAATTTACCGGGAGTTCAATTAACGCAAGGAGTCCATATCTTTCACATAATGTCAGCAGATAGGGATGGGGAACAACTTTTGCAAACCTCACGGCATTGAATCCTGTTTCCTTAATCAGCCTGATATCCTTCTCCATTTCGGAATAAGTCTCCAGGTTGCCGTATTCACCATTTGAAGGAAGATAAGTAACGCCGTTCAGTTCGAATCCTTCCCCGTTAAAAAGAAGCGAATCTTTTCCTGTCATCAATGAGTAAACCGGGATTGTCCTTTTGGTGATATCAAGAAGATTATCCCCGCGCCATAGTTCAAGCGATACAACATATGACCTGGGGCTGGATGAGGACCATAAAACAGGATTGCTCAGAACCAGTTTATCGCTGAATGATTTATCTTTATTAGGAATGAGGGTAAATTTGGATTCAACCTGGTTTTTGATAACAGATCCGTCAGGTGAAGTAATATTAATTCTGTATGTTAATCCATTGTCGCCTGCAAGAGTATCTGCCGCCCTTGAAAATTCTTTATTTTCCACTCTTGAATTGATCAGCATGGAAGCACTTTTAGAACCGGGAAAATATTTATAAGAAACGGCTATATCCCGGAGAGAAATGTTCGGGATAAGTTGAATATATACATCCCGTATTATTCCTCCGAAATTCTGAGGGAATAAAAATCTCTGCTTAAGCGGGATAGTGTTTTCGGAATCAAGTTTATAACTTAATTTGACGGAAATAATATTGCTTTTATCTACGTTGAGGATATCTTTCGGCAGATCAACCTGGAAGGGGAATTCTCCTCCCGGATGCCGGTATATTATATTCTTATTTACAGAAATGTCAGCTGAGTAATTTATTCCGAAGAAAACCAGTTTCATCTGATAGTTTTTCAGGTCCTCTACAGGCACCGTAAAGCTTTTCTCAAAGAGCAGCTCTCCTTCACCTTGAAAAACGGACGGAATATTTACGGCAACTTTCTGCGCTTTATCATCTCCTGCAGGATGAACTTTCCAGGAGCCGTTGAGCGGGATGATTTTTCGGTTCGCTGTTATGTCAAAAAACAGCGAATCACTGTCAGCAATCCTGTATCCAGGCAGTTCTTTGAATACAATTTGAGCTCTGGAAAAAGGGAGAAAAAGGATTAAAAATAAAGATGTGAGTAAAATATATTTGGGGAATCCCATCCGAATCAGCTATCCTATAATATATATTCAATTAAACTTACAAATATACGTTAGAAACGAGGGGAAAGCAATGTAAATCTTACTGAGTAAGAACTAAAACCAAAGAAATTTTGAACTCATAAGGATTTAATTCATAAGCACTTACGTCGATTCAATTATACCAATGAATGAATCAGCCTTGAGACATGCACCTCC
>DATFVA010000030.1:0-6655 GCA_035260565.1 Ignavibacteriaceae bacterium
CCAGGCAGGAGTTCCCGGTTACATAAATTCTTCACCCCTTTCCAGATCACATTTTTATTTCCATAATCTTATTAAAATCTTTTAAATTATTTATTTAATTGACACGGAGTAATAAAAATAAAATACCTGTATATTCTACTAACTTTGATATTTATTGAACCTCTCCAGGCGCAGGTTACGTCGATAGGTTTCAGAACCGGAATAAATACCTTTCATTTGAAAAATAGGTTCAGACAATTTGAAATATTCGTCGATATGGATCTACCCTATCATAAGAATGTTTCAGAAGGAGCACTGCTTCAAACAAAATTTGAAGTAACAGGAGGTATCCTGCAGAATTTCTCACAGAATGGACTAATTTTTTCTGCGGGACCCGGATTCGAATTGAATATAATCAGAGGGGTTTCATTAATCGATGCTGGCATTAGTCCCACCTTTATAACAAGACATTCTTTCACAACAAATGAACTGGGCGGACTTTTTAATTTTACTTCTTATACTGGGATATACTTTTCACCCTTTAATTTTTTAATAGCAGGGTACAGGTTTCAGCATATGTCAAATGCCGGGATATATCCACAGAACCCCGGTGTAAATCTGCATATAATCGAAATAAGATTGAAGAATTTATAAATACTTAATACCTATATATTCTCGATAGCATCAACCCCTTCCGGCGGCGGAAGATAAAACCTTACCGGTTTAATAGAGCCGTCATTCTGAGGTACCGCTTTAACTTTTTTCCTGATGATCACACTATGTTCAACATGTACATAATCTTCAATTATGGAGCCGAAGATATAACTCGTTCCTTTTATCAGGACGTTCCTCCCGATCCTAACCGGAAATTCATCGCTTCCCGTCATATTCACACTGGATTCAATCCTTGATTGTTCGCCAATCACAATATTTCCCTTGATTATATCCCCCCACAGAATCTCAACATGGTTTCCGATTTTAAGTGTTTGTGCAGGGAAACAGGAAAGATGAACATTCTGAAAAATATGAATATTCTGACCGAACTGAACATTGCCGTCTACATAGCATCCATTATTAAAAGTAATATTATAATTCAACTTAACATCTTTCCCTATGTAGACACCTTTCCCTATGTTAATATCGAGCGGAGTTCCGATTTTATCCATCTCAAGGATATCATTTACAACAGATTCATGAATGAAGAAATCCTCGGGATCGGATATTTCAATTATATCTTTTAATTTTTCATAAACCTGCGACCTGGCAATAGCATCCATTTCCTTAAGCACGGATTTATTATTAAATCCCATTACCACATACGGCTTCTCGGGGCTGCTTGCAGAAACAGAATACCCATGATTGTTAAATAGAGAAATAAGGTCGGTGATATATATTTCCTTCTGAACATTATCACTTGAGAGTTTTCCTATTAGTTCTGCAAGGATTTTATATTTAAATGCATAAACACCTGAATTGAATTCATTAGTTTCAATCAGCTCGCTCCTTGAAAATGCATACTCTCTGTTATTGTAAATTAAGATATAGGGTTCGTTCTCTTCAAGGGCCAGAATATCCTTGTATTCAATAATCTGAATCACCTTGCCTTCGTCTCTACCTGAAGATTTTCCCTTGTAATCTTTATTTTTTACTCTTACAATCCTTCCGTACGAATTATTCAGGGGATCGCCTTTATAAATCCCTGTCAGAACCATCATATCCGCAGCTGAAGCCAGGAAGTTCCCTCTAAAATCCCGCATTGTTTCTGCATCAATCAGACCCATATCACCCGGAAGCACATATATAATCCCGTCAAATAAGTCCCGGTCAAGCTTTTCCAGCGCAACCTGTACCGCGTGCCCTGTGCCGTTTTGGGACTCCTGGTACGCAAATACCGAATTTTTCCGTCTGCCTATCACACTCATAACATCATAAGCCTTAATACCCACGACGATTATTATATTGATTCTATCTATCCCGTTCACGCTCGCATTATAAACTCGCTCTACAGTTGGAATTTCCCATATTTTATGGAGCATCTTTGATGTCTGCGACTTAATCCTTTTTCCGTGCCCTGCGGCAAGGATAACTGCCGCTTCTTTAAAATCATAATTTAATTCCGATGATAGCTTAATAATATTCTCATGTATATTCTTATTCACATTTTTTTCCATTATCTCCTCTTATTTCTATATCTAAATTTGTGATAACTTATTTTTATACGATTTATAAACTGCCGCATTTAAACCGAAAGTGAACCAGAGAAGGGTTATAATTTCATGATCGAAAAAGTTCATCTCAGTAAGACCAGCAATTACTATAGTGCTTAAAGCAGCAATTGTTCCCAGGGCATAAGATGAAGCAAAAGGTATTGCCTTCATTTCGCTGTAAATCATAAAATCTATTTTAAAGAGTCTGTACAACAGGTAGCAAAAAGCCAGTAATCCAAACAGACCGAGTGTAACGAGTATGTGAATGAAGTTATTATGCATATGCCCCTGTATCTCTTTTTCATATTTAGATTTGTACTGTTTATAGAGATGGGCCAGATCAATGTCTCCAACACCAACAAGCGGGTGATCAAGGAATATTTTCCAGCCTGCTTTCCAGAGAGAGAATCTTACGTAATTAGACGGAAGGTAGGGGTCCCATATACTTAGCAGCCTGCTCCGCTTTACGGATGAAGCTATTACAGTATCCCCCAGAATAGACAGTGAGGATGGAACGAAGCCCGGGTTCCCTGCTGATTTAAGCCGGTAGACCGAATCAGCCTTTATTTCAAAAATATTTCCTGTTTCGTCTGCTGCCGTAAGTTCATCATGAGTAACTTTCCAGAGGAAAATCCTTTTAGGGCCGCTCAGGTTTTGGATAAATGATATAGAATCTTTATTCCCCCGGTAAACCTTAACCCCTGCTTCATTTGAGATAAATAAATCGTGGTTAAAATAAAAAAGGGAACTGACATTAAAATCGGGTTTAAACGAATAAAGTAATTTATCCGGCCTTCCGTTAAAGATCCCGAAGACCTTTAGACCGCTGTCGGGAGAAAAAGCAAGAATAAAACTGGTATCAGCAAAAATCCTTGTGAATGTATTAAATGATTTATTCCTGTATATCTGCATAAGAGTATCGGGAGATTTGAAAATTGTAAGACCGCTGTCCCGGTCAAGTGTATAAAGATAACTCCCTGCAGATGTGTGATCGATTGTAAAACCGGGCGGAAGGCATTCAGCTTTTTGCTTTAATATTCCATCTTTTCCCTCGCTATAACTAATAAACCGGGTATCAATAAAATATCCGAGCAGGTAATTGTTCCATTTTTCAAGAGAGACAATAGGTGCGGGTGTATCAATCGTTTTTAAATAATGAGAACCCTGATATTTTAAAAGTCCGTTCTCATAATCTGAGACATAGTATTCTCCACCGATTGATGTTATATCATAAGCCCTTCCATTCGTACTAAAACTACTTAGTTCAGTCAGTTTGCCGCTATCCTGTTTAAATATTTTTATCTCACTTATATTTTTTTCATAAATAAACAAAGCCAGGACGAGGAGCAATAAGGGGATAAGGTATTTCCACTCCCTCTTCAAATATATTATAAGCAAAAAGCCGAATCCGGTAGCCAGCCATCCGGTTCTTTTATATGTAGCAACTAATGCTATAATAGTAATAAATAACGCCCCGGCAATCAGCAGCTTGTATTTCAAATCCCCTTTTTCATTAATCAAAAATGCAAAAAGAATAACTGAAGTTATGCTCAGTATTTCACTGGAAGTAATAGGGTATTGAAATAATGAGGGGCCCGATTGGGTAAGATTGTATAAATTCGAAATAAAGTACTGGTAGGAAAAAATGATATAAACGAGTGCTGTAAGAACTGCGGCTATTAAATATGTGTTAAGATATATTTTTGCTCTTTTCAAATCGGGAACGCTGGCGAAAGCCACATAGATAAGCGGCATCAGCAAAAACCTCCGGAATGCAAAGAATATTGCCTGTGAATGGTTCAGGGAAAATATAAATGAAAGGATCTCGGCAGAAATGAACCAGAGTAATGCAGGTTCTATCCCGGTTTTATTGAAAGGGTTTTTGCCGGTTATAACATACCTGGTGAGGAGTAAAATGAATGCACCATAATAGCCCAGTTGGTTCAGGAAAATAGAATTGGTTAATGAAGCAAGAAACAGGATCATAAAAAAAAGAACAGAACGGTCAATCATTTCAAGGACTTTACTTTTATCAGGCATGGTCAATCCCTGAACTGCATTTCGTAAAGTTTCCTGTATAATCCATTCTGCATTTCAAGCAGTTCGTTATGTCGTCCCTGCTGAACAATCTTCCCATAATCTATAACTATAATCTTTGTTGCATGCCTTATTGTGCTTAACCTGTGTGCAATAACAAAAGTGGTGCGGTTCTTCATCATTCTTTCAATAGCTTCCTGTACCAGAAGTTCCGACTCATTGTCAAGTGCAGAAGTTGCTTCGTCAAAGATCATTATTTCAGGATTTTTAACCAGGGCTCTTGCAATAGAAATTCTTTGTCTTTGTCCCCCTGAAAGTTTTGTCCCCCTTTCGCCGATAATGGTATCATAACCTTTCGGCATCTCCTGTATAAAATTATGTGCATTGGCCGTTTTAGCAGCCTCAATTATTTTCTCCATAGGATAATCTGCTCTGCCGTAAGCAATATTATTCCTGATGGTTTCATTAAAGAGATAAGTTTCCTGGGTAACAATCCCCATTAAATTCCGAAGGTCTTCAATTTTTACATCTTTTATATCTATACCGTCAATACAAATACTGCCTGAATCAGGATCGTGAAACCTGGGCAGGAGGTCCACCAGGGTCGATTTCCCGCCTCCGCTTGGTCCAACCAGAGCGATCACCTCTCCCCTGTTAGCGACAAATGAAATGTTCTTTAATACCGGTTCTGCACTATCCTCGTAACTGAAAAAAACATTTTCGAGCTCTATCTTATCCTGGAACTTTGAGAATTTAGTAGCGTCCGGCTTATTTCGGATCGAAGGTTTTGTATCAAGGATTTCAAATATCCTTTCACCTGCTGCACTTGCTTCCTGTATCCTGTTATTTACGCTTGTAAGCTCTTTGATAGGGGGCATCATCTGGAATATCGCAAAAAGAAACCCAAGAAATTCGCTGGCTTTAAGTGAATTCTCCTGAAGTACCATCACTCCGCCGTAATATATAATAAAAACACCGACAAGCACACTTAAAAATTCTGTAACGGGAGAAGCTATATTCCTTATCCTGACGATCTTTAACATCATCTTGAAATAACTGTGGGTTTCTTTAGTGAACTTTTGATTTTCATACTTCTCCATTCCGAATGCCTTAACTATTTTGACAGCTGAAATTGTCTCCTGTAATATGCTTGTTATATCAGCAATCTTTGCCTGAACTACTGTACTCTGTTTTCTTAGTTTTAATCCGATCCACCCGATAATCAGCATTGAGAATGGCAGAACGATAAAAGCCACCAGGGTAAGCTGCCAGCTTATGCTAAGTGCAATTCCGAGAAAAACCAGTATCGTCAGAGGTTCTTTTATAAGGTTTGAGAATGCTGCCGTAATGCTTGACTGAACAATGTTCACGTCATTTGTAAACCTTGATATTAAATTGCCTACTCTCTCCTTTTTAAAATAGCTCATCGGAAGCTGGTGCAGGTGTGAATATGCCTCATCACGCAGGTCTTTCATCGCACCGTACTCAACATGGGCCATGAAGTATGCTTGTGTATATCCGGTAATATTTTTCACAAGGAAGGTCATAAGAACCAGGAAACAAATCCTCATAAGTGCGTCGATCTTTGAGCCGGATAACACGAAATCGTTAAATGCCTGTGTCACTTCCTCCTTGATATTCTGTATCCAGTCCGGGAGGATGCCCGTTGATTGACTTATCTGATCCTGCGTCTGAACCTGTTCAGTAGCTGGAGTTTCCTGGAAAAGTGTATCCAGTAAAGGGATTGTAAGGTATACGGAAAGTCCGTTGAATATCGCAAATAAAAAAGTGAAAACTATTGAAGCAATCAAATGTCTCCAATAGGGCCTTACATAACTTACTATTCTGAAATATGTATTCATTAAAAACCGGTTTATCTGATTTATTAACTCCCGAACTGCGGAATTTCAGGAATCTTTCTCAGTCCGCAGCCTCCTCTAACCTTAATTTGTTTTATAATCTTATTCTTATTGAAATTATATATATAAATTGATGAATTTCTTCCAAATCCATCATCAAATATTAAAAAATCACTTATAGTAAAAAAATTCTTATCGCCGCCCCCCGCCCATTCCTTTACAAGCTTTTTCTCATTAACAGAATAAGCATATAAGGAAGAGGTTTTGGGACTACTCGTAAAAATGCTCGTATTAGCTGGAGTTATATCAAGTGTAGATATAAAAAGAAAATTCCTATCATCACTCCACGCAATTTCATTTACGGGTTTATTTATCCTTGTAATGAAAAATTCATTATTATTTTTCTTTTGAACCAGGACAATTGAGTCCGGGCTTGCTTCATTATATGAAATAAAAAACTTTCCTGATGGAGAAAGCGAATCAGGTTTTATCTCAGGCAATCGGGGATAACCATCAGTCGTTATATCAAATGTCTTCTTTTGTTCCTGGAGTATTCGTCCATATGTATTAAAG
>DATFVA010000031.1:0-3286 GCA_035260565.1 Ignavibacteriaceae bacterium
TTGAAACTGAATTCAGTATCGTAAGATTCTCTGGAAACAAAGAAAGAGCAGATAAAGTTTATGAGGGACTCGATCCTCTGACTGCAGCAGATATCGCTGATGCTGTAGTATACTGTGCAACCAGGCCTGAACACGTCAATATTAATGAAGTTATATTAACGCCTCTCGCCCAGGCGTCTTCAACACAGGTTATCCGCAAATAAAAAAGGCTTGCCGGACAGGCAAGCCTTGTAATTCTGTATAGGATAATTTTAATAAACGAACATACTGACATCCCCGGCGCCTTCCCGCAGCACCTCGGGGGCTTCATCACTAAGATCGACCACTGTCGATTGTTCTCCCATAAGAGGACCCATCGACAGCATGAGATCAACCTGCGAATTGAATATATTCCTTATCTCGAACGGGTCGTAAATTACATCGCCTTTCCGGTTGGTTGTACTTGTACTGATTATAGGGTTGCCCAGCTCTTCAACCAGCTTCATGGTAATGTTATTATTAGGGATCCGTATACCGACAGTCTTTCTGTTACTCCATAGCTTTTTAGGAACAAGTTTCGCAGCCGGCAGAATAAACGTATAAGGTCACGGGAGGAGATGCTTCATCGTCCTGTAAGCGTAGTCCGAAACCCTGGCATATTTAGATATATCCTTAAGGTCCGAGCAGACAAAACTTAAAAGTTTAGAATTACCGTCATTTTTTATAGCGAATATCCTTTCCAAAGCTTCTTTATTAAAAATATCGCAGCCTATACCATATACTGTATCAGTAGGATATATTATTACTCCCCCATCCTTCAGAATTGAAACCGCCTTGTTTATATACCGAAGTTGTGGGGTTTCCGGGTGCAATTCATAATATTCCATAAAGTTCTCCTTTACTCAAACGATTTTTAAGTGGTTATTAAGATGTGCTCTGAACAAAAGGGCGCTTTCATTAAAGATTAATATTGGCTTTACCTTCAAAAATAACAGGGAATTTATCTTTGTCAACATAAACATGACAGAATATTGCAGATTTAACATAGTGACTTTTTTTTGATTATCACTATATTTTTTTAATGATATTTTTGTATATTTATTGTTCTAATTTTATACTAAGAAAGTTCTCAGGAGAGATAATATGTCAAGAAGATGTCAGGTTACAGGCATTGGTCCTCTTTCAGGAAATAATGTGTCGCATGCTCATAACAGAACAAGAAGAAGATTCCTTCCTAACCTTCAGAAGAAAAGGATATGGGTACAGGAACTTAACCGGTTTGTAACCCTAAAATTAAGTGCGAAAGCCATCAAAGGTATCTCCAAAAACGGTACAACTGAAATCGCAAAGATGATCCGGGAAAAACAGATTTAAGTTAATAATCTTATCGAACCTTTAAAATAAAAAAGGAAAGCGCCTGCTTTCCTTTTTTTTAATATCATTCAGAATCTATTCTCTTACAACCCATACCTTAATCTTGGCATTTACATTTGAATGTAATTTGACGGTAATGCTGTAAATACCGAGTGATTTTATGGTCTCATCGATCTCGATTTTACGCTTATCAATATCATAACCTTTTTCTTTAAGAGCATCACTGATCATCTGGGAAGTAACAGAACCAAATATTTTATCTTCTTCACCTACCTGGACAGGTATAGTAACAGAAACCTTTTCAAGTTCGCCGCCAAGTATTTCAGCCGCCCGGATTTCCTGTTCCTTTTTCTTCGCAAGATTTTTCTTTTCTTCTTCAAGCGACCGGATATTCCCTTTGATTGCTGCATAAGCAATCTTCCTGGGAAGCAGATAATTTCTGGCGAAACCGTCTTTAACATCTACAACTTCACCGATCTGTCCCAGTGATTCAAAATTCTCTCTAAGAATTACTTTCATTTCTTCTCCTGCTTCTGGTTCTATTTTACAGTGTCTGCTACATAAGGCAGTAATGCCATATGCCTTGCTCTTTTTATTGCAATAGCCAATTCTCTCTGGTACCTTGATTTCGTCCCGGTTATTCTTTTAGGAATTATTTTCCCTTGTTCGGTAGTATATCTCTGGAGGAGCTTCACATCTTTATAATCGATATACTTAACATTATTCTGTGTAAACCTGCAGACTTTTTTAGTTCTTATTTCTTTTTTCATTATCTACCTTGTCTTTACTTTATAAGATCTGATTCTTCATTTGATAAAAATTTATCGAAAGAGTCTTCTGTATAATCAACAGCATCCTCTTCTGCAAGGGGTTCTTCTTCATCGAGACCGTTATCATGTTCATTCAGTTTGCCTCTTTTATTAAGGAACTGAATTCTTCTGGCTTTAATTTCAACAATACTTCTATTATGACCGTCTTCTGATTTCCAGGTTCTGCTCTGAAGTTCCCCGTCTACCAATACCGCGGATCCTTTTTTCAATCTGTCCCGGCAGCTCTCAGCCAATTTATTCCATGCGACAATGCCCACATAACATACATCCTCCTGCCACTGGTTTGAGCTGTCTTTATATTTTCTATTCGAAGCGATAGAAAAATTTACGACAGGAGTATTGTTAGTTGTCTGCCGGAAGATCGGATCTTTTGTAAGATTTCCAGCAACGATAACATAGTTAATTTCAGGCATTTTCAGTTCAGCCATGGTTTTCCTCCATACTTAATCAATACATTAGTTAGTTAGTGATTCTGCTATTTTGAAACATCTTTTTCTACGGCAACGTTCTCCCGATTTTCCCCTTTCTCAGGTACTGGTTCACTTTCGGACTGAGAATCGCTCCTCTTTTTCTCCAGAAAATCAACAGCATCTTTATCCAAAGATATTGTCAGATATCTTAAGATATGCTCATCCAGAGTATAATTTCTTTCAAGTTTTGAAATGATATTGGTAGGGGCATTAAATCTGAAGACTGCATAATAGCCGATCTTACTTTTATTGATCATATAGGCCAACCTTTTTCGTCCCCAGTTCTCTACATCCCTTATATCTCCACCATTATTAGTTATGAAATCTTTTATGCGGGAAATAATGTTTTCAATTTGTTCATCATCCAGAGCTGCATTGATAATAACAGCACTTTCATACGCATTCGTTTTCATCCGTACTTCTACCTCCCTATGGTCTTTAGGCCCTCATTCCAGATGAGAGCAGGGTTGATACAATAAATTTATTTATTCTAATCGATAATTTATTTAATTAAAGGCGCAATTACAAGTGCAACAACGGCCATTAATTTTAATAGAATATTCAGCGATGGTCCGGAAGTATCCTTAAATGGATCGCCTACAGTGTCTCCAACAACTGCTGCTTTATGGGGAT
>DATFVA010000032.1:0-4378 GCA_035260565.1 Ignavibacteriaceae bacterium
TATGATATATATAAGTATTAATATCCACTTTTTCAGTAATGAATTTTTCGCCGGCTCTCCGAAGAAATTCCGAGTCCTCGCTATAGATATTTTCCTTAAAGCCGCCGAGGGATTTGAAAACCTCATTTTTTCCGAAGAATGTTCCGCCTATTGTACATTCTGAAAGATGAATGAAACAGAAGGGGTTATCCTTATCCCGTACAAATTCATCTCCGATAATTTTTACGCCGCCGTGCACCAGGTCGATTCCGTTGTGTTTTTCCATAAATTCCACTCTTTCAGCTAAATGATTTTCTCCATACTCATCATCGCTATCGAGGAATGTTATGTATTTACCTGACGAAAGATTAATTCCCCTGTTCCTGCTGAATGCAAGCTTCCTGTTGGCCTGGGTATAAACTTTAATATTACTGAAAAGATTTTCATATTCCCTGAGAATTGCAGAGCTCCCGTCGGTACTTCCATCATCAATTGCGATAAGTTCCCAATCGCGGAAGGACTGGGCGAGAAGAGAATTCACAGACATTCGTAATGAATATTCCCTGTTATATACTGGAATTATAACGGATACGCACGGCGATTTTGCAGGTTCCAATTAATTTTTTCCTTTCTATGAACTTTTTAAAAACAAATCCGTCAAATAATTCGTTCCGTGGATTAAAGGTTACAAATATAAAAGAATGCGTAGAAATGTTCTTTATACCCTGTATCTTTTTATAAAATTGATTTTTGCGTATGAGGCGGCTTAGACGTCCCGGCTCAGGAGCAAAAGCAAGTGCGGGGGCACTCCCGGTAGGACAAATACAACCGCACATTCAGACTTGTAAACCGGGCCAGGTCAGCCACCGGGTAAGGAATTATTTGCGGATATCAGCCGTACGGGGAACTTCTTTATTATTTTTCTAAAACTTAAATTATTAAGTGTTTTAAGTTTAATTTAGACAGCACTGGTTTTTTGAAATATTTAATAGTTATTTTGGATGATAATTTTTCTATTTCCTCAGAATTCTATTGGAGGATAATATGGCATTCCGGGATCAACAGAAATATTTGGAATCATTAAGGAAATACGAGAGAAAATTCACGCGGGAAGAGACTGAAATGTATAAAATGTTTCAGAAAATGCATAAAGATGAAGAGGATTTTGATTCTGTCTCATTTAAGAAATTAAAAGATTTGTATGATAAATACTACGTACCCGCGGACAGGACAAAACTGGACAATTTGTTTAAAAAGAAAGACGAGCAGTAACCTTATAAAACGGACTTATTTTTCAGCCAGCCTGTTATCTGCTGCCGCAGATGAGGGGAAAAACTGTTTGCTTCAACCATTTTTAGCATTGATAAATAAAGACAATGTAAGTAATTTTTGATTCTTTTCATTTTGAGGTTATAATGAATTATAAGGTTCTTCACAAAATATTCGGCGGCGTTACGTTCCTGATATCACTGCTTGTACTGTTCTCAACGGTGCAGCCGTCGGTTTCTTTCTGGGACTGCGGAGAATTCATAGCATCAGGCTACTACCTTCAGGTACCCCATCCCCCGGGAGCCCCGTTCTTCCTTCTTCTGGGCAAGATATTCTCGATGGTGCCTTTTGTGGCGAACATAGGACTGAGATTTAACACAATCTCTGTTATTACCAGTGCTTTATCAATCCTTTTTCTTTACCTCATAGCAGTAAAGCTGATTGAAAACTACAGGGGAAAGACACCAAGGAACACTCTTGATGCAGCAGCTACATATCTTGCTGCCTCAATAGGAGCATTGTCCTTTTCCTTCTCAGACACCTTCTGGTTTAACGGAGTAGAGGCAGAGGTTTATGCATTCAGCATATTCCTGGTAGCCTTTGTAACCTGGCTGATAATAAAATGGAGCGAGCAGGCAGAGCAGAAGGATAATGAAAAGTATATCCTGATGATAGCATACCTGATAGGAATAGCCACAGGAGTTCACCTGATGGCAGTACTGGCAATAGTGCCTGTGGTGATGGTAATACTTTTCAGGAAATACGTTACAGATGAAGAAGCCTTAAAGAAGACAGCTTACATTTTTATAGTTCACGCAGCACTGCTGGTAGTGATATCACTGGCTATGTGGGCATCGTCGACCTCAACTACACCGCCAAGTCCTGAGGACTATCAGGCATATGATACGAAGTTCAAGCTTATGGCACTTGGGATAAGCGCACTGGTAATGGGAGTATTCTACAAACAGGTCTTCACACGGAACTCATTCTATATGCCCCTGATCATAGGCGGGGCAGCATTGTTTATTACATACCCGGGAGTGGTGAAATTCCTCCCCGAGCTGGTAGCCGGGATAACCGGGGATAACAGCTTCATGGCAGCAGTTGTACTGGCAGTGATACTTGGAATACTTTGGTATGGTGTTATGTATGCTAAACGGGAGAATAAACCGACACTTCATCTATCACTTATGTCCTTTATCTTCGTGCTGGTCGGCTTTACAACATTTGCAATGGTGATAATCCGGGCTAATATGAAACCCCCTATGAATGAGAATGATCCGGATAATTTCACAGAGCTGGTAAGCTACCTTAACAGGGATCAGTATGGAGATTTCCCTACCTTTGAGAGAAGGTTTGCAACAGAGCCCCACCAGATGGTGGTATACAACAATTACTCAAGTGATCTTGACTTCTTCTGGCGTTACCAGATGAACCATATGATGACACGCTACTGGTTCTGGAACTATGCAGGACGTGAAGGCTGGCAGCAGGATGACGGTCCTGATATTGCACCCTTTAACCAGATAGGCAACTTCTTCGGGGGGATATTAGGAGGTATCCATTTCGGCGGCAGTGCTAAAGACTCTCTTTATGCCATACCTCTCCTGCTCGGACTTCTGGGTATTTACTTCCACTTTAAGAAAGACTGGAAGATGGCAGCAGCCTTTATGGTGATGTTCATTCTGATGGGATACCTTACTGCCTTCTACCAGAACCAGCAGCAGCCTCAGCCGAGGGAAAGAGACTACTTCTATGTGGGGGCTTTCTTTGTCTTTTCAATATGGATAGCCATAGGTCTCAAGGGACTGATTGACCTGGCTATGGAGAAGATATCGGCCGAAAGTGTGAGAACTGCGAGTGTAGTAGGAATACTTGCCTTCGGGGTGATATTCGTCCCTTATAATATGTATAAGACCAATTACTTTACTCACGACCGATCGCATAACTGGGTGCCGTGGGACTATTCTTATAACCTGCTTCAGAGCTGTGCTCCGAATGCAGTACTGTTTACGAACGGGGATAACGATACCTTCCCTCTCTGGTACCTGCAGGATGTAGAGGGAGTAAGAAGAGATGTGAGAATAGCGAACTTAAGTCTGCTTAACACGAATTGGTATATTGAACAGCTGAAGGATAATGATCCCTACGGTGTGGGAACTGTGAACATAAGGATGAGTGATGATCAGATCAACCAGTTAAGACCAATACAGTGGGAACCGCAGAAGGTTACAATACCTGTTCCAAAGGCAAACACACAACAGGCACTGAAGGATGTATACCAGACATATGATATATCCGATTCATCAGTGATGAAACAGGGAAGTGTACAGTTTACGATGAATAATACACTTACCTTCGGTAAGGTTAAAGCAGTAAGGGTACAGGACCTGATGGTTAAGGAAATCGTAGAGGCCAATAACTGGCAGCGTCCGATTTATTTTGCAGTTACATGCAGCGATGACAGTAAAATCGGACTCCAGGATTATTTAAAGATGGAGGGTATGGCTCTTCGTCTCGTGCCGGAAAAGAAAAAACCCGGGATAGAATTCATCAACCCGGAAATAATGGAAAAAGAACTACAGGAGAACCCCGGCTATAGTAAGACTTACAAGCCGGGATTCAAGTTCCGCGGGCTTAATAATCCTGATATTTTCTTTGATGATAACCATGTAAGGATGACACAAAATTACCGCAATGCTTTTATGAGACTTGCTATTTATGACATCAATACAAACCAGGATCAAAAAGCAATAGCAGCTCTGGACGATATGGAGAAAAAAATTCCCAGGGAAAATATTCCTATGGATTACGAGATTCTATTTGAAGTTGGGAATATGTACTGGAATGCCGGTGCAGACAGGAAATATAAAGAGATTGCTGCAGATGTGGAGAAAGGAGCCTTGAAGGCTATGGAGGAGAATCCCCAGGATGTTCAGTCGTACTATAACCCGTATAGAATCCTTATTGAAACCTATGAAAATCTGAAAGATAACTCCAAACTGCTCGGGATCTGGCAAAGACTGGGGGCTATGTATCCTAACGATCCTAATGTAAAGGCACACATTGCAAAGTATACAAACCTTGCCAAGAAAGACAGGATATAGGTAGATTCTGTACCCAAACCTGA
>DATFVA010000033.1:0-3299 GCA_035260565.1 Ignavibacteriaceae bacterium
TATCAGGGAGGCTAATGATATCGATTTTAAATCGATAAATGATTATATGCACGCCTGCGGACATGATATTCACACTTCGATACTATACGCTTTAATCGGGGATGTTTTAAAGGATAAACCATCACAGAATATCCTTTTTCTCTTTCAGCCGGCTGAAGAAAGCGGCGGCGGAGCGATGAAGTTCTATGATACAGGAATTTTTAAGGGGTACAATATAAAAAATGCATTTGCACTTCATGTAACTGATGAGTATCCGCTTGGTACTATTGCCTCGACGCCTGGTGTTCTGTTTGCCTCTGCGCTTGAAATGGATATTGAGTTTATTGGAGAAAGTTCTCATGTCGCCTTTCCATATGAAGGAAGGAATGCTTTTAATGCTCTTAGAACCTTTCTTGATTCAGTTGATAAGCTGCCGCGTAATGTGACCGAGCCCTTTATATTTGGTGTGGGTAAAATTGAATCTGGTTTTGTAAGGAACATTGCTCCGGGGAGAGCGAGGCTGGAAGGATCGATAAGAGGTTTAAAGAAGGAACTTGTTCAGGATTTTGCCGATTCGCTCAGGAAAATACTTGAGGGGATAAAAACCGTAACCGGGGTCAACTACATTATT
Organism: Ignavibacteriaceae bacterium; assembly: GCA_035260565.1. Lineage (GTDB taxonomy): Bacteria > Bacteroidota > Ignavibacteria > Ignavibacteriales > Ignavibacteriaceae > DATFVA01. The sequence continues at coordinate 611 of DATFVA010000033.1, forward strand.
ACAAAAGGTGCACATTATCCGGAAGTAATAGTAAATAACAACCTATATTCAGAGATGGAGAAAGTTCTGGGAGATAAATTCAAATTCATCAACTGCGGATATAAGATGACCGGTGAGGATTTCGGTTTCTTTTCCGGCAAATACCCTTCATTTATGTTCTGGCTTGGTACTTCAGAGGGAGAACGCTACGGGCTGCACAACCCGAAGTTCCTTCCTCCAGATAAGACTATCGATCTCGGCAGATCAGTCTTCAAAGAAATTCTTAATAAAGTCAAAAGCAGCTAACTTAACTTAAAGAAAATCGGTACCACAATCTTTGCTTTTACAGGTTTACCATTGACTATTGCAGGCGTGAACCTGGTTTTTTTAATTGCTGAGAGGGCCGCATTATCAAGCAATTCACCTGCGCTTTTTATCACTAAAGATTTTACTACTTTCCCGCTTTCATCCAGGTAAACCTGTATATACACCCTTCCTTCAGTTCCGCTCTGTTTTGCCTTCTCAGGGTACACAACATTATTTGAAAGTGCTTGTAAACCGCCGATAATCTGGGGCATAGTGTCTGCAGTGATAATATACGCGCTATCCTCAATGTCAGTTTCTGCAGGTATATTCATTGCCCAGCTGTATTGGGACTTAACTGATTTACTATCTTTTTTCCCGGGCTCAAATTTCCAGCTGCTTACGGCATTTGCAACAAGGTTTGTATATCCCAATTCTGGGGTAATTACGGGCAGTATCTTTTCAACTCTGCCTTCTTCACTGATAAAGAATTTGTATTTAAGGTTAATTTTATCCTGCGAGTTTTTTACCATTTCTTTTTGAATATCTTTATGAAGCTTATTCTCGTCTCCGTCGATCAGCCGGGGCGGCTGATCAATATTCTCTGATGTATAATACATTGAGTTATAATCAGGGATAATTTCAACTCCATTCTTTTTTTCGCAACCAGTAAATATCAGGATGCCAAGGAATAATAATATCAGGGATTTCATTTTAGCACCTCATATGTTAGATTTTACAATAATTTCATTTGAAAATTGAGCATGAACCTCCGCAGCAGGATAGCTGTTATACAATGCTTCGATCATTGAATTTTGCTTCTGCACCTGCTTCAATACAACATTAATTTCATCTCTGTAGCCGGAAATCCGGAGTAACAGGAACAGCGAAATAATTAGTAGAATTGTGGAAATTCCCGCAGAAATATAACCTGCAAACCTGGCTTTATAGGAAAGAGGGGAAGCAGTTCTTCTACTGATGCTGTTCGTAATATCTCGTTCCAAGTGTGGAGGGAATTCAGCAGCAGATAACTTCAACTGGTTATTTAAGACGTTAACTTTTCTCAGGTAATTCCGTGCTTCAGGATTTGATGCCAGCTGCTCAAATAAAATCTCTTCTTCGTTCCGGTCTAACTCACCGTCTACATAAGAATCAATCATTAAAAATATTTCACTATTCATAAATCTTCTTTCAATTTATAAGTTTAGAGATTCTGTCTACCATTTTTTTCCTTACCTTATGCAGCCTGCTTTTTACAAGTTCAATATCAATGTTCATCATATTTGAAATCTCCCTGTAAGAGAAACCTCCGTACACCTTCAGAAGAAAAACTTCTTTCTGATCAACAGGAATAAATATTAGCTGTTCATTTATATGATTTCTGATGTCCTCTATTTCCAGGTCATATTCCAGCGACTCCTCCGAACTCATCTCAACTTTATCAATATCCCGGGGGTTATATTTATCAACATGGATCTTTTTCTTTCTGTAGTACTGATAGATCTCATTTCTTGCAGTTGTAAACAGCCAGACCTCAGCACTTTGCACTGATTTAAGATTTTCGATTGACTCAAAAAACTTCATATAGACATCCTGAATAATATCTTCGGTCGTCAGCCTGTCGTACGTCATCCTCAGAATAAAGTTGTAAAGTTTTTTTCTGGTTCTATGAAAAATATTCAGAAAATAATCAGTTTTTTGATCCAATTTTTATCCTCTCTAAAGATAAAGATGCTTTAAAGGACAAAATGTTTCCGCAATTATAAACTTTTATTTATTGCTTCTAAAGTGAAGTGTAGTCTAAATTTGGTATTAGAGGAAGGCGTACGAAGCCAAAAATGGTATAGAGATTTCAACAAATTACTACATGAGGTTAATTTGCTTCCTGGCCAGTGGGACCAGGTTGTTTCTGAGGAGACTTTCTTTTCCTTTTCCTGAATGGTCTGAATGCATAGAAAAACTGACTTAGATAATGAGCGGGAAACAGGGAGATCAGCCCGTACTCTTCAGCCTTTTCGTTTTCAGGGAAGTATGCTGTATCGAAAATCCAGTCCCAGACTGCAAACTTTGTAGAAAAGTTTCTGTTCCTTCCTTTCCCCTGGGTATGATGCCAGCGGTGCATTTCCGGTCCGTTAAATACCTTCTGGAGTCCACCGGTATGAACATTCAGGTTTGAATGGATATACATACCCCAGATTGCACTTATAACACCTTTGTAGGCAACAACCTCAGGCGGTGAACCAAGCAGAACAATTGGGAGGAATTCAACTGTCTGGTTGATGAGAATCTCAAGAGCATGGGATCTTGAGCCTGACAGCCAGTCAACTTTTTCAGGCGAATGATGCGCTTCGTGGATACGCCAGAGCCACTTATTTTTATGCTGCCAGCGGTGCATCCAATAAATATA
>DATFVA010000034.1:0-4374 GCA_035260565.1 Ignavibacteriaceae bacterium
TATACCTGGTTTGTGTATATGATTCAAATGAAACTGAACTATTTTGCATACTGGACAAAATTATTGACGAGGACTCGGAAAATCCTGATGAGGAAAACGGACTGAACAATTATCTGAGTCACTATTATTTCTCTGCGGCTCCCGACGATAATTCCCAATTACCTCAGGGTGATAATAATTATTTAATCAGCCTCCAAAATGATCCTCTTGATGGTGAATACCTGGTTCTTACCCCCCCTCCCCGAGCCTGATTAAAGGTCTCTCTATAAAATATTTTCTCCGGACTGCTTAAAAATTGCCCATTTCCGGCGAATAATGTATAACCAATAACACAGGTATTCAAAATGAAATTATTCTTCTTAATCCTATTTCTCTATAGTATTTCATTATTTTCCCAGGTTGTAACTGTAAAAGACCTGGCGACTAAAAATCCTCTGGAACTCGTATCTATTTACAATTCCGACCCAAATAGGTCTATCATCACCAATTCGAATGGTAAAGCTGATATCAGTAAGCTGGATAAAAACAAAAATATAATATTCAGGATAATAGGCTACGAAAAACTGGAAACCACTTACGGGGAATTAGAAAAAAACAACTTTGAAGTATTTATGAAGGCAACGGCTATATCATTAGATAATGTGGTTGTAACTGCTAACCGCTGGGAGGAAAACAAAAATAATATCCCGAATACAATAAAAGTTGTATCACAGAGAGATGTAGATTTCCAGAATCCCCAGACGACTGCTGATATGCTCGGTATGTCCGGCGGAGTCTTCATTCAGAAAAGTCAGCTTGGCGGAGGCAGCCCGATGATAAGGGGTTTTTCTACTAACCGGCTTCTCATCGTTGTGGATGGAATAAGGATGAATACGGCAATATTCAGAAGCGGAAACCTCCAGAATGTAATATCGCTTGATGCAAATTCTCTTGATCATACTGAAGTTATTTTCGGTCCCGGTTCTGTTATTTACGGAAGTGATGCGATCGCGGGTGTCATGAGTTTCTACACTTTGTCACCCCGGCTTGCATATGATGGAGCACCTTCTATAAATGCAGGAGCAATGACCAGGTTTTCATCTGCCAGTCTGGAAAAAACGGGTCATCTCCACTTTAATCTTGGTTTTAAAAACTGGGGTTTCTTATCAAGTTTAACATATACCGATTTTAATGACCTTGTGATGGGGAGCAGCGGACCCGATGAATTCTTACGTCCTTCTTACCAGGACAGAATTAACGGATCCGATACAGTTATGATAAATCCTGATCCAAAAGAACAGAAAATATCTGGATACAGCCAGATAAATTTTTTACAGAAAATTTTATTCAGTCCTGCCGATAAGTGGGAATTAGAATACGGTTTCCATTATTCAACTTCTTCCGATGTAACCCGGTATGACCGGCTGGTCCGTCCTAAGGGAAACACCTTAAGGTCTGCGGAGTGGTATTACGGACCGCAGGACTGGATGATGCATTCTATATCCGCAACAAATTATACACCCAATAGTATATACGACCTTTCAAAGGTTACTGCCGGCTACCAGTTTTTTGGAGAAAGCAGGCATGACAGGAATCTGAATGCCCCAGACCGGACAAACAGGGTAGAAAAAGTGTATGCTTTTTCTCTCAATCTCGATTTATTAAAAGATATGACTGAAAATTCCAGTCTGTATTACGGTGCAGAAGTAATATTAAATAAAGTAGGTTCAACAGGAACTACGGAAAATATCCTGACCGGTGTTTCATTGCCGGATGCCTCACGGTATCCTGACGGCTCTACCTGGAACTCTTACGGAGCTTATATTACCTACAAAAATAAATTAAGTCCCCAATATATATTACAGACAGGATTGCGATATAATTTTGTGACTCTCGATGCAGAGTTCGATACGACTTATTATTCATTTCCATTTACGACTGCAAAAATGAGAACCGGGGCTGTTACCGGGAATGCCGGATTTGTCTGGCATCCTCAGAGTGACTGGCAGGTTAACTTTAACCTGTCGACCGGTTTCAGGGCACCAAATGTTGACGACCTGGGAAAAGTATTTGATTCGGAGCCAGGCTCTGTTGTTGTCCCTAACCCGGATCTGAAACCGGAATATGCTTATAATGCAGAGCTGGGACTGATGAAAGTTTTCTCCGGTACCGCAGAATTTGATATAACCGGATTCTATACCTACCTCGATAATGCCCTGGTTAGAAGAGATTTCACTTTGAATGGTGTGGACAGCATAATGTACGATGGAACTCTCAGCCAGGTCCAGGCAATCCGGAATGCGGCATATGCATATATCTGGGGTATTGAACTTGACTTAAACCTTAATATTGCTTCTTATTTTAATTTGAGGACTCAACTCAACTACCAGAAAGGAAAAGAAGAAGACGATGCTGGTGATGTCACTCCGCTCAGACACGCAGCACCATGGTTCGGTAATACAGAATTGTCCTTCAGAAAAGATAAACTGGGCGCTGTTTTATATGCAGTATATAATGGTGAGATCAGCTACAGTGATCTTTCGCCCAGCGAATATGAAAAAGATTATTTATATGCTAAAGATGAAAACGGAAATATCTATTGTCCGTCATGGTATACTCTTAATCTGAAGTTAAGTTATCGCTTGCTTGATAATGTAGAAGCTTATCTTGGGGTCGAGAATATAACTGATCAGCGATACAGACCTTACTCTTCAGGAATAACGGCTCCTGGCCGGAATTTTATTGGTTCGCTCCGCTTTAATATTTAGTATAAATTGCCCGGGGGCATAGAGAATACTTCATCTATGCCCTCTGCATTTGCTTTTTCTGAAACCTCCTCCGACACAAATAAGCCCGGGATGGAAAAGCAGGATTAGACCATCAGGAAGGTATACCTTTTACCTTAAAATTTGCTATCTTTCGACCGGTTCAAAATTAGGTCAGACCGTGGAAAACGACAGAAAAACGCAAATTATTAAAGCTGCCGTAAAGCGCTTTTCAAAACATGGATTAGGGAAAACCACCCTCGATGAGATTGCCCGCGATTTAAGGATCGGCAAAACCACCATCTATCATTATTTTATATCCAAAGAAGCACTATTCTACAGGTCAATTGAATGGGAAAGTGAGCAGTATGTCGAGGAAGTAAAGACAATTTTTGCTAATGAAGGAATGCCGCTGCGCGACAGGTTTAATTTATATTTTAACAGCAAGGAAACGATTGACCAGAGATATAAATTACTTTACGATTTATTTCTGCTGCTTATGAAAGATGATTCATTCGAGAGAGAAAAAGATATACTCAGGTCTATGCTGAGAAAAGAAGAAGTAATTCTCGAAATGGTACTAAACCCTTTATACAGAAAAAAAGAACTGAAGGCTGTACCCTCTCTTCCGGTAATGTTCGTCGTTACAAGCTGGGGGTGGCTGTTCGGGATAAAGTTAAACCAGATTACAAGCAATGACGGTCAATTATTTTCGAAGGAACTGCTTAGTACATTGATTGAAAATGTTCTGCCCGATTAGTTCGAGCTTTCAGTCAGCGGAAGTGTCCTCATCTCCATCCTCATCACCCATGACAATCTTTTCATATTTGTGTTTAATCATCTGTGCTTCGACAATAAAATAAACATCTTCGGCAATATTTGTGGCATGATCTGCCAGTCTTTCAAGGTGCCTTGATATTACAAGAAGTGCCACTCCCGGATCAACATTCTCAGGTTTCTCTTTCATTATTTCCTTTAGCACAGTATGATTCACAACGTTCAGCTCATCAACCTGATCATCTGTTTCAATAACTTTTTTTGCGAGATTAGGATCACCATTTATGAACGAATCAATTGCATTTTTAATCATCTCCCTTGAGATCAGCGACATTTCCTTGATACGTGTTCTTTCATAAAAATCCGGTTTTGTTTTGAACTCCTTAACCCCCTCGGCAAGGTTAACCGCAAGGTCGCCTATCCTTTCAAGGTTAGTATCAATCGTAAGAGCCGACATTATCAGTCTCAGGTCCATAGCCACAGGCTGACTTAGTGCAAAGATTTTCTGACATATTTTCTCAATCTTGACGTCGTATTTATCAACCTTAGTATCTCTTTCGATTACCATATCGGCCAGCTCAGTATCCTCTTCATCAATTGCTTTTAATGCTGATTCAACCTGTTCATCGACAAGACTGCACATTTTTATCAGCCTGGTTTTTAATTTTTCCAGTTGAACTTCAAACTGTCGTTCCATTTAAGCCTCTTTTCTATTTAAATTATCCAAACCTGCCCGTGATATAATCTTCAGTCTGTTTAACGGAAGGTTTCGTAAACATTTTTTTTGTTTTGTCATATTCAATCAACTTGCCAAGATAAAAGAAAGCCGTTTCATCGCTTACCCGGGCAGCCT
>DATFVA010000035.1:0-6562 GCA_035260565.1 Ignavibacteriaceae bacterium
ACAACTACCTGAATGAAAAGAAGAAAACGAAGATCACCTTCAGCGCAGAAAATATTAAGGTTACAGGTTCCCGGGTAAACATCAAGGGATATGATCCCCAAATAAATAAGGATAAGGATGGGGTATATGAAATCGTAATAGATAAAAACGGTGAATTAAGAATCGACTGGAAAGTGAAAGTTGACAATCCTGTAGGTGAAGCAAAATTAAAGGCCCAGGCGCTTACAAATGAGGAATCGGATGCGCTTGAACTTAAAGTACCTATCCTGCCGCAGGGTATAAAGGAGACGAAGCCGCTGATCTCTGATTTTGACGACTTCAATAAAACCGAAGAGCTCAATTTCAGGATTCCTGAAGATGTCGATCTGCGAACGGCCCAACTCGGGTTCAACCTGAGTCCCTCACTCGCAGGAACGATAATTAAAGCTCTCGATGACCTTGTCGGGTATCCCTACGGATGCGTTGAACAGACGATGAGCCGTTTTCTTCCTACGATAATTGTCGCAAATACATTTAAGGCTATCGATGCCCCGCTTAAATATTCAACTATTGAAGAGCTTCCTAAAATGGCAGAAGCCGGACTAAAGAGGCTTTACAGCTTCCAGCACGATGACGGAGGCTGGGGATGGTGGACAAACGACAACACTCATCCCTATATGACAGCGTATGTGATATACGGAATGACCCTTTCCAAAAATGCCGGATTCCCTGTAGACAATAATGTCTATTCAAGAGGCGTTGATAACCTGAGAAACCAGATCGAAAAATCAGAAGGCATTGACGAAACAACACTTTCCTTTATGCTATACTCAATGGCAGCAGCAATGAAGTACAGCTCAGGAGATTACAGTTACATCAATAAGAAAATGACGGATCTCCTTGATGCAGATCTGAACGCATATTCAATTGCTTTACTGACAGCAGCATTAAAGGATATAAATAATGATGCACTTGCCGGGAAAGCTGCAGATAAACTTGAAAGAATGGCTCACACTGAAGAAAGATATGCATACTGGGGAGGGAAGGAATGGCATTATAACTGGCAGGATGATAAAGTTCAGACAACAGCATTTGTACTTAAAGCTTTGCTAAAAACCGGTTCGAAGTCCGAACTTATAGGGAAAACAGTAAGGTGGCTGCTTCAGCAGAAGCAGGGATTCTCGTGGAGATCCACACAGGAAACAGCTTCCGTAATATTTGCGCTGGCTGATTATCTAAAAACGACAAATGAACTTAATCCTGATTACAGCGTAACCGTTTACGTCAACGGTGAACAGATCACAAACAAACATTTCACCAGGGAGGATATCTTCAAAGAAACCGAAACATTTAAGCTATCGGGGTTGAAAGATAACATCCTTCACAGGGGTGAAAATAAAATCAGGATAGTAAAGAACGGAAGCGGTAAGTTATACTTCTCAGGAATAAACCAGTACTATACAAAGAACGAAACAGCCGCTGCCAAAACCAACAACTTCAGAGTGAAAAGAGAATATTACATACTCAGAACCGAACAGCTGAAGGACAGGATTATCTATACTAAAGTTCCGTTTGACGGCGAGATAAAGTCGGGTGAGAATATCCTTGTCAAAACCTACGTTAACACCTTCGATAACGACCTTCAGTATTTTATACTTGAAGATATGCTCCCCTCGGGTTTTGAAGTGGTAAAAGACGAGCAGAACTTCGAGATAGAAGGGGAGAATGATTATAAATATTATGATAATTATTACGGTTACAGACCATGGAGATGGTTCTATGCCGACAAGGAATACCGGGACGAGAAGGTTTCTTTCTTTGTAACCAATGTAAACGACGGTATGGAATTCTCTTATATTATCAAAGCCCAGATGCCGGGTGAATATAAAGTACCGGCAGCACAGGCGTACCTGATGTATTACCCGGAAGTCGGAGGAAATAGTCCGGTGATTGAAGTGAAAGTGAAAGAGTGAGGCAAGAGAAAAGTATCAAGTATCAAGTAGCAAGAGCAAGTGGAGGATTTGCCCTCCACTACGCGGATGCGTAATGGATTTTGCTTATGGCGTGCTGCATTTTTACAGCGAATACGTAAACCAAATTACCCGAACCCTGCAGCGATGTTATATATCAATCCCGGATTCCGACCTCCTGATCTCCAACTTCTGACTTCTGACCCTCAGATTTCCGGCTTCTGATCCCTATTTATCCGACCTCCGAACTGACGTCAATTCCTTAAAATATGATGAATATTTCAACATTTCTACCTCATCCACCTTCCCATTAATAAAAATATAATTCTACAGCACTTCTTAAATCTGAAAAATAACCGGCTGCATTAATGGCTATAAGGCTCAAAAATACACTTTAAAAAATGCAGTTAGCTGGCATATATGTTGTCTAATTTCAGCAAAGTCTGATATAGAAATTGGAGAAAAAATGATCAAAGGAACGGTAGTAATTGATGGGGTTGTATGCAAAGGATGCGAATTATGTATCGTAGCATGCCCCCAGGAAAGCCTCGGATTATCATCCCACATTAACAAAGCCGGATACCGTTATGTAGAATTGATGCAGGATAGCTGCACAGGATGCGTCAATTGTGCACTCGTATGTCCCGAAGCGGCAATAACTGTTTACCGCCAGCCCAAGTCAGCATTAAAGAAAGCTGCAAAGACTGCTGAAGTTATAGGTTAATTGACTAAAAAAGGTTTGAAATGAATAACACAGAAAATACAAATAACGACGACGTTCGTTTAATGAAAGGTAATGAAGCTCTTGCTGAAGCCGCAATCAGAGCAGGGATGGATGGATATTTTGGTTATCCCATAACTCCTCAATCGGAAGTGCTTGAATATTTTGCACAGGAATGTCCCAAAAGAGGGGGAGTTGTTCTGCAGGCAGAGAGTGAAGTTGCATCAATAAATATGATTTACGGTGCTGCCGGAACAGGCGCAAGAGTAATGACCTCATCCTCAAGTCCCGGCATAAGTTTAATGCAGGAAGGACTATCCTACATTGCATCAGCCCAGCTCCCATGTCTTGTTGTGAACGTTGTGCGCGGGGGTCCCGGATTAGGTACTATCCAGCCCTCACAGGGAGATTATTTCCAGGCAGTTAAAGGCGGAGGCCATGGCGATTATCATTTAATAGTCCTTGCCCCTGCATCTGTACAGGAAATGGCTGACTTTGTTTTTGAAGGATTCAGGCTTGCAGAAAAATACCGCAATCCTTCAATGATATTATCAGACGGCGCACTGGGACAAATGATGGAGAAAGTTGTACTTCCTCCTGCAGGTTCGCTGCCTAAGACGAAATATGACTGGACGACTGTAGGCAAGCCGGCAGGCCGTGAAAGAAATATTATAACATCACTTTTTATCCAGCCTGAAAAGATGGAACAGATCAACCTCAACCTCCAGGCAAAATATGAGGAACTTAAGAAGGAAGTGAAGTTTGAAAACTTTAACACTGAAGATGCAGAGATAATGCTTGTTGCCTTTGGTTTATCCTCGAGAATATGCCAGAAGGCAGTTGATCTTGCAAGAGAAAAAGGAATTAAGCTTGGACTCCTGAGACCAATCACATTATATCCTTATCCATACGACAGGTTAAGAGAACTGGCTGCACAGGTTGAGTTCTTCCTTGTAGTTGAAATGAATGCAGGACAGATGGTGGAAGATGTTCGTCTCGCCGTTGAAGGCAGGAAGCCCGTTTACTTCAAAGGAAGAATGGGCGGAATGATACCTTCTCCGGAAGATATTTTTGCGGAAGTAGAGACGATACTGGAAAAACAATCAATCAGTCAGGAGTAGAAGGAGATACCATGGAAACTTTACAAGCAATTGATGGAATGGAATTAGTTTATAAGAAACCTTCCACTTTAACAGATACGGTTTTTCACTACTGCCCCGGATGCGGACATAGTGTTGTGCACAGAGTGCTTATGGAAGTAGTGGAAGAATTAGGAATACAGGAAAAAACGATCGGCGTTGCTCCTGTCGGATGCTCGGTTTTCGCATACCATTATCTCGATATCGATATGCAGGAAGCTGCTCATGGCCGCGCCAGTGCAGTTGCAACCGGCATTAAAAGAATGCTTCCCGATAAATATGTATTCTCATACCAGGGCGATGGCGACCTTGCTGCAATTGGTACAGCAGAGACGATCCATACTGTTAACCGCGGTGAAAATTTACTTATTGTCTTCATAAATAATGCTATTTATGGAATGACGGGCGGTCAAATGGCTCCTACATCTCTTCTGGGTATGATGACATCAACTACTCCTTATGGAAGGGACAAAGATCTGATCGGTTATCCCTTAAAAATAACTGAACTGGTCGCAAATCTTCCCGGTGCATACTACGTTACAAGACAGGCCGTTCATACTCCCAACGCTGTACGGAAGCTGAAGAAAGCAATCACCAGGGGATTCCAGAACCAGGATCTGAAGAAAGGTACAAGCTTTATTGAAGTTGTATCCAATTGCCCTTCCGGGTGGAAGATGACGCCGGTAGAGTCAATTGGTTACCTTGAAAATAATATGTTTCCCCAGTACCCGCTTGGTGATATTAAAGTGCCGCAGGACGGGAAATAATTAAGAATATTATATGATGAATATTAAAGGTTATTAAAATGCAGAAGTCACAGGAAATAATATTTGCAGGTTTCGGAGGACAGGGAATCCTTTCGATGGGACAAATTATCGCTTACTCTGCGATGATTGAGAACAAAGAAGTCAGCTGGATGCCCTCATATGGTCCTGAAATGAGAGGCGGAACCGCAAACTGTACTGTAATCGTAAGTGATACAAGGATCAGCTCACCCATTTTATCTAAATTTGATTCGGCAGTTGTACTAAACCAACCCTCTCTGGATAAATTTGAGGAAACACTAAAACCCGGCGGTTTCCTGCTTTATGAACAGTCAGGTATTATAAACCCGCCGACAAGAAATGATATCGAGATATTATGCCTTCCTGCTATAGAAGAAGCAACCAGGAAGCTGAACAAAAGACAGGTAGCAAATATGATCCTTGTGGGTGCCTTTCTTGAGAGACGCCCTATTGTTAAGATGGAAAATATTCTGAAAGCGCTGAAGAAGGTGCTGCCTGAAAGGCATCATCATTTAATTCCGCTGAATGAACAGGCGCTGATTATCGGAAAGAATTTTGCCCGGGAAGCTGAGCACATTACAATCTAACAAAATAATATTCCAGGATGAGGTAAGAGATGATAGAAAATGAATTGAAATGCGGTCACGCCTGCAGAAATACATGCGCCATGCTGAATGAAGCACTTCGTAAGGAAACTTCAAGTGTACGTTTTTACGAGGGGATTCTGGATGAATGTAATATGCCCGATGTCAGGAGTTTTGTAACCGACCTGGTTGAAGAAAAACGTGAATTGGTTCTGAGAATAATTCAGAAGCTGAACGAGATTCATGTAAGAGCCCAGGCAATGGACGGCGTGGCTTCGAGCTTTAATAATATCGACGGGTAGCGGAGTTTGAGTTCTGAGGGGAAGATGATATCATTGAATTTAATCAGGCTCAGAAAGATGTCGTCTTAATTCACAGAAAAAATTTCTTATTGTGATTAGTTATGCAGAACCCTGTGCTTAGAGCAGGGTTTTTGCATTTATAGGGATGCCGGGGGGATGGGACAATCCATTAAGCACTTGATGGCAAACCAATTTCTCAGTTCATACCTGTTAGTCCAGCTATCGGTCTTCTGCATATTGAAATATATCAATCTTCTTTAGCTTTATTTAATAAGGATTTTCCTGTGGGCTTTGGCTGAATTGCCACGAAGTTCAGCTCGTGGATGATATAGAAAAGACCAACCCGGCTTTAGCCACATTTATCTAAGATTTTCTTTTGATTTTATCTCTTTGGCTAAAGCCCTTTTCTTTTCGGTTTTATTATACCCACGACTTAAAAGTCGTGGCAAGTCAAACTTCTCAATTCATATTTAAGTTAGTATACCTCAAATCACATCAGCTAACATATATACCCCGCCGAGTATAACCAGTATTCCGCAGACTTTTTTAATAATGCTTATTGTTTTTGAACCTTCTGACCAGTTGAGGTATTTCTGTACTTTGCCGGTTAGTGTTCCGGCACCGACAATAACAGAACAATGTCCGACGCCGAATGCTAAAAGGAAAATCATGGCCAGTAAATAATTTGTCTGTGCAGTCTGAAAAACAATTCCAAGCACCGGCGCCATATAAGCAAAAGTGCAGGGACCTAATGCTAATCCAAACAGCAGGCCCAGGATTAATGCTGTCCATAGTCCTTTCCGCTTAGTTTGTTTTAATCCGAAAATATTCCAGACGGGATTAATAATACCAAGCAGATAAAGTCCCACAATAAAAAAGATTGCCGCCACAAGATAATTCCCAATATTACCGATGTCTCCCATCAGTCTTCCGAGAGATGCAGTAATTATTCCTACAGCCGCAATTGTGATAAGAATTCCGGCAGAGAACAGAAGTGAAATATTAAATGTTCTTCTTATGGATAACTTTCCCTGCGAGCTTATGTAGCCGACAACTAGCGGGATACTTGAAAGGTGACAGGG
>DATFVA010000036.1:0-3068 GCA_035260565.1 Ignavibacteriaceae bacterium
TATTTTGCAATGTCAAAAAATACTTTATGTTTAAACGGGCTGCAAATGAAACTCTGGGTACTTATTTTACTTTCATCCCTGACTGTGAGGGCACAGGAATCCAAAGAAATTACATTTAGAATCCATACAAATAATATACCGGACACCGAAAATGTGTATATAACAGGCAACGGGCCTGAATTGGGAAACTGGCATCCGGATAGAATTTCTTTAATTAATACATCAGGCAATCTTTGGGAAAAATCTATTTCTCTGCCGGCAGGCGAACATGTTGAATTCAAGATTACCCGCGGTTCCTGGGATACAGAAGAGGTAATGAGTGACGGGACTATTCCCGGCAACCATAAGCTTTTTATAACTGAGGATACAACCATTAACCTGATAATTCAGAACTGGAAGGATCACTTCAAAAATAAACTAAAAGGCCAGGTTACCGGCAAAGTAGATTATTACAGAAGCATAAATGGAAAAGGAATACTTCCGCGTGATATAATTGTGTGGCTTCCTCCGGGGTATGATACCGAAACAGATCAAAAATATTCTGTGTTTTATATGCAGGATGGACAAAATTTATTCGACCCCGCCACTTCGGCGTTCAGCATTGACTGGCAGATGGATGAAACTGCGGACAGCCTTATCAGAGACGAAATGATAGACCCGGTTATAATAGTAGGACTGGCTAATACGAAATGGAGATCCTCTGAATACGCGGATAACGATACGGGTCACGCCTATATGGATTTTATTGTTACAAAAGTTAAACCTTTTATTGATTCGGTATACAGGACTTTAAAAGGTCCGGAATATACCGCCGTGGGAGGTTCCTCACTTGGAGCACTCATATCCTTCATGCTTGGATGGAATTATCCTGGTATCTTTTCTAAGGTTATGTGCATATCACCTGCCTTGAAATACAAGTATATTGACTATGTTGATGATGTTGAAAAGTATAATGGTATACGTAAAAACTTAAAGTTTTATTTTGATTGGGGAGGAAACAGTCTGGATTCTTTGCTCGCCCCCGGTACAAAAGAAATGATAAATGCTCTGGAAGAAAAAGGATTCAGGGAAGGCAAAGATATTTTATGGTATGAAGATAAAGAGGGACTGCATAACGAAGCTTCATGGGCCAGAAGAATATGGCGTCCCCTGAAGTTTTTCTTTGGCAAGAAGGACTGATTATTGTAATTCCTTCTCAAAGTGCTGGTAATCTTTTTTGTTAATCCAGTTCCCTCCCCAGTCCCATCCCAGGAGGCGAAATTCTTTTACCAGGAAAGAATCCCCGGTAATGGTTCCTTTCCTTGAGGGGTTATATACTGAACCCTCAGGCTGGCGTAAATCTTTTCTGATGTAAGGATTAAATAAAGGGTTAATATCTATTGCCGTACCATATGAATGATTTGATAGTTTCTTTGTTCCCGCGATAAACCTGTAGTTAAATGCGGAAGTATTGTTATCCGCCATGGATTTTTCATCATTCCAGTTATAATAAACTATTGGGACAGCTTTTTCCACCGGGAATCTTTCTTGTTTAATCCTTTTAAATATTTTAATGAGATCGCTTCTCAGTTGCTTATTTATTACCAACTGACCCTGGTGGAGTTTATGGTCGAACGAGTAGTACTGAACCTCGATAAGAATAAGGTTCTTTTTTATTTCCGGTGGTATAGGAATGCCATTTAAAGCTTCATCAATATTATAATCCGAATCAATTATGATATTTTCTGATGTAGTATCTTTCATCTGCGGCCTTCCATAATTTTGGTAAATATGATTTTTCCCGTAACTAGAGGAGAAAATGATGCCGGTAAAAATCATCAAAGCTATGATCCTCATCATCTATCGATATTCCAATTTTATGATTTATTACTGTAAATAAATATATTTATAGATCAAAATAAAGGATTTATAATGAAGAAATTACTTGCGGTAGCTATTTTCGCGATTACACTAATATATTTATCCGGATGTTCGAACAATCCGAAGGTGATAACAAAGGACGATGGGATAAAATATACTGAAGATACTGTTGGTACAGGTAAAGAAGCAAAAATGGGTGATCTCGTCTCAATCAATTTCAGTGCCTGGGTGATTAAGGATTCAGCGGAGAATCCGTTTAAGGACTGGTCAAAGGATTCCACCAAAGCAAAGCAATCGATTGGTTCTACGCAGAAGATGGGAAAGCCATACAAATTTTTACTTAAGGAAGGAACCTTCATTAAAGGGTCAGTAGAAGGAATTGAAGGAATGAAGGTGGGCGGAACAAGAACAATTATTATTCCTTCGAAGCTTGCATATGGTAAGCAGGGGATAGGACCTATTCCGCCGAACGCTGATCTGAAAGCTGTGATAACTCTTGTAGATGCCAAAGAGCCGGTGGTAGCAAATCTATGGGATGTTGATTCTACCAAATATAAAACCACTAAGGACGGATTAAAATATGTCATCGTTAAAGAGGGAGACGGACCGCAGCCTGATTCTGGTGATCTCGTTACGGTGAACTATTCAGGCTTCCTTGCAAAAGACAGCACAAAATTCCAAAGCTCAGTTGAGATGGATGAACCATTTACATTTAAACTTGGTGCCCATATGGTAATGGCCGGATGGGATGAAGGTATTTCAATGATGAAAAAAGGCGGCAAAGCAAGGTTAGTAGTTCCCCCTGCTCTTGGCTATGGCAACAGACCTAACAGAGTTATTCCTCCGAATTCAACATTGATTTTTGATATTGAACTCCTTGATGTGAAGAAGCAGTAGGACATTATGATACTTCCTCTGCTGGCTTACTTCAGGATTAAAAAGACTGTGTGAGAATTCAATTTGTGGTTCTGGGCGAGACGGCGTTTCGCTTTACATCGAAGTAAGCGAAACAGCGTTTCGCTTTACATTGAAGTAAGGGAAACAGCGTTTCGCTTTACATTGAAGCAAGCGAAACAGCGTTTCGCTTTACATTTTCAGAGAAATTCTTTTCTAAAAGTGAGGGATTTTATAGATAGAAACTGATCAGTGAAAGAGCCTGGGAGTAGTAAGCCCTGCCGAATAAATTCAGATGGTTCAGAACGTGATAG
>DATFVA010000037.1:0-7029 GCA_035260565.1 Ignavibacteriaceae bacterium
CGCAAAATCCGTCAATTCGTAATTCGCCAATTCCACATCCCATTATTACCCTGACAACCATCCGGGATTTTATTAACTTTGAACCTCTTATACCATCATAAGTAGTTAATGAAGAAGTTCGACATCCCGGAATTTTATAAAAGTCCGGTAATATCAAGGATTAAAAATTCACGTAAAGATTCAGATCCCCGTAAAAAGGATTTTTCTCCGACTTTGCTTGATTACGGTCCCGTTAAATTCTACATAGCCCGGCATTTCGGTTTTTGCTATGGCGTAGAGAATGCTATCGAGATCTCATACAGGGCCGTTGAAGAAAATTCCGGCAAGCGCATTTTCCTTTTGAGTGAGATGATCCATAATCCCGGGGTAAACAGTGACCTTCAGAACCGGGGCGTTAATTTCTTAATGGATACTTCAGGAAGGCAGCTGATAGATTGGAATGATTTGAACTCTGAAGATATTGTAATAATTCCGGCTTTTGGTACAACCATAGAAATCCAGCAAAAACTCAATGAGCTGGGTATCGATCCATATAAATATAATACTACCTGCCCCTTTGTTGAGAAAGTCTGGAACAGATCAAAACTGCTCGGTGAGAAGGATTATACTATCATAATTCATGGCAAACATTATCACGAAGAGACAAGAGCCACTTTTTCACACAGCACTGAAAGTTCCGGGGCACTTATTGTTAAGGACTTAAATGAAGCCGGGCTGGTTGGTGATTTCATTCTCGAAAAGCTCTCTTTTTCAGAATTTGATGAAGTTTTCAGAAATAAGTATTCCGATGGTTTCAATCCCGCGGAAGATCTTGTTAAAATAGGAGTTGTAAACCAAACCACTATGCTTGCTTCAGAAACCCAGGCCATTGCTGATTATCTCAAAGATGTGATGATCCGAAAGTACGGCAGGGAAAACCTGCAGGATCATTTTGCCGATACAAGAGATACCTTGTGTTATGCCACTTATGATAACCAGCAGGCAACTATCGAACTGGTTAATCAGCCGGCTGACTTTGCCGTTGTAGTAGGAGGTTATAATAGTTCGAATACTGGTCACATCGTTGAACTCTGTGAAGAAAAACATAAGACTTATTTTATCGCTTCTGCAGATAATCTGCTTTCAACGGGTGCAGTCAGTCATTTTGATATCCATACAAAATCTGAAATAACTACAGATAATTATATGCCTTCAAAATCACCTGTAAATATTATCCTGACGAGCGGGGCCTCCTGCCCCGACGCTGTAGTTGACCAGGTTCTTCACAAAATATTATCCTTTTTTAATCACACGAAATCAACCGAAGAAGTCCTGCGTGATATAATCAGATAGGGCAGACTATCAGCCCCGGATTTATTTGTTATTCAAAACCGGAATAGGTAATTTTGTATTCTTAATAGTAAATAAACAAAGATTTTATGAGAGCAGTAATACCTGTTGCAGGCATTGGAACAAGATTAAAACCACATACATTTTCAACTCCAAAAGTACTTCTAAATGTCGGCGGAAAGCCCATACTTGGTCATATTCTCGACAAGCTTCTTGCTGAAGGATTAACTAAATCAACTTTTATAATCGGGTACCTTGGAGAGATGATTAAGGAATATGTGGAACAGGAATACCCACAGCTGCAGTCCGATTTTATTGTACAGGATGAAATGCATGGGCTGGGGCATGCTATTTTTATGGCCGCTCCTACCTTTGATGAAGATGATATTTTCGTGATCCTCGGCGATACTCTCTTTGATGTAGATCTCTCTTACGTATTCAGCAGTAAATATTCTTCACTTGGCGTGAAGCAGATTGAGGATCCCCGCAGGTTTGGTGTGGCTATCGTGAAGGATAACTTCATTGTAAAGCTTGTTGAGAAACCTCAGGAACCGGTTTCTAACCTTGCCCTGGTAGGACTTTATTATTTTAAAAATGCACAAGCTCTCAGATGGGCATTAACCGAACTTGTAGATAAGGATATCAGGACAAAAGGTGAGCTTCAGCTTACCGATGCTATCCAGATAATGATTGACAAAGGAGAAAAGATAACTACTTTCCCGGTTGAAGGATGGTATGATTGCGGTAAACCGGAAACACTTCTCTCAACAAACCAGCACTTACTTTCGGTGAAGGACAACGGGCGGGAAATCGAAAGCGTTGTGATAAACAAACCTGTATTTATAGCTGAAGATGCTGTGATCAGGAATTCGGTGATAGGTCCCTATACAACTATAGCTGCCGGAACTGTGGTAGAAGATTCTATAATCAGGAATTCTCTTATAGGTTCCGGGGCAAAAGTTTCGAAGGCAATGCTCGAAAATTCCATTATAGGTGATAACTCAGTTATACAGGGATCTTTCAAAAGGCTGAACTCCGGAAATTCTACTGAAATAGATTTTTATTAATTCAATCAGAAACTAATTAAGGCAAAAACAGAATGTCATACTTATTCACATCGGAATCAGTTTCCGAAGGACATCCGGATAAAGTTTGTGATGCGATATCCGATAACATTTTAGATGCGATACTTGAAAAAGATTCAAACGCCAGGGTGGCCTGCGAATCATTTGTAACAACAGGATTGGCCCTTGTAGGCGGAGAAATAACCACTCGTGCTTACATAGAAGTTCCCGATATCGTTCGTGAGACAATTAAAAACATCGGCTATAACAGCGCTGAGTACCGGTTTGACTCGGAATCCTGCTCAGTATTAAATTCAATACATTCCCAGTCCCCTGATATCGCTATGGGAGTTGATAAAGGCGGTGCCGGTGACCAGGGAATGATGTTCGGGTATGCCTGTGATCAAACACCCGAACTTATGCCTATGCCCGTTATGTATGCGCATAAACTTGTTAAGAAATTGGCTGATATAAGAAAGAGAAATAACGGACTGATGCCGTACCTGCGCCCCGATGCTAAATCACAGGTTACAATAGAATATGATGACAGGAATAAACCTTTAAGGGTTGATGCAGTTGTTATTTCTACCCAGCATGATCCTGACGTTAAGCAGAAAAAGATTAAAGAAGATGTCATTGAAAATGTGATTAAAAAGGTAATACCCGAAAAGTTCATTGATAAAAGGACGAAATATTTCGTTAATCCTACCGGAAGATTTGAAATAGGCGGACCCCATGGCGACAGCGGATTAACCGGGAGAAAAATTATTGTCGATACTTACGGCGGATGGGCACCCCATGGCGGCGGAGCTTTTTCAGGAAAGGATCCTTCCAAAGTTGACAGAAGCGCTGCATACGCGGCAAGACACATTGCAAAGAATATTGTGGGTGCAAAGCTTGCTAAGGAATGCCTTGTACAGCTGGCTTATGCAATCGGCGTTGTCGATCCTGTTTCTGTATATGTTAATACTAACGGTACAGGTGTTATTCCCGATAACGAAATTGCCGCAATGATTGTGAAGGAAGTTGATCTGACCCCGCGCGGTATAATTAAAAGATTGGATCTTAGAAGACCGATCTATAAGAAAACAGCAGCCTATGGACATTTCGGCCGGAATGATAAAGATTTTACCTGGGAACAATTAGACCTTGTTCCGGTATTTAAACAATATGCCTGAGTTTATATAAATAAATAGAGGAAAAAAATGAGCGACGTTTCAACAAAGAAAGAAAATAAAATTCTGCCATATAAAGTGAAAGATATTTCCCTGGCTGACTGGGGAAGAAAAGAAATTAAATTGGCTGAGGCAGAAATGCCTGGCTTAATGTCATTGCGTGAAAAATACGGAAAGCAGAAACCTCTTAAAGGTGCAAGGATTGCCGGCTGTCTTCATATGACTATCCAGACTGCAGTTCTTATAGAAACCCTTGTTGAACTTGGTGCGGAAGTGCAATGGTCATCCTGTAATATATTTTCAACCCAGGATCATGCGGCTGCTGCGGTTGCTGCTGCCGGAGTCCCCGTTTATGCATGGAAGGGTGAAACACTTGAAGAGTATGAATGGTGTATCGACCAGACTTTGTTCTTCGGCAAAGATAGAAAACCATTAAACATGATCCTTGATGATGGAGGAGACCTGACTAATAAGGTCCTTGATGAATATCCTGAACTAGTCAAAGGAGTTAAAGGAATTTCTGAGGAAACTACTACAGGCGTTCACCGTTTGTATGATAGGATGAATAAGGGCAATTTGCCGGTAGCTGCTTTTAACGTAAATGATTCGGTTACTAAATCAAAATTCGATAATAAATATGGCTGCCGTGAAT
Organism: Ignavibacteriaceae bacterium; assembly: GCA_035260565.1. GTDB lineage: Bacteria > Bacteroidota > Ignavibacteria > Ignavibacteriales > Ignavibacteriaceae > DATFVA01. The sequence continues at coordinate 4,221 of DATFVA010000037.1, forward strand.
CTCTGGTTGATGCTATCAGACGTGCAACCGACTTAATGCTTGCAGGTAAAGTTGCTGTTGTGTGCGGGTATGGCGATGTCGGTAAAGGATCGGCTGAATCTCTGTCTCATGCAGGAGTCAGGGTAATTGTTACTGAGGTTGATCCGATTTGTGCATTGCAGGCGGCAATGAGCGGATTCCAGGTTAAGAAACTTGATGACGTCGTTAAGGATGTGGATATAGTTGTAACAGCAACCGGGAACAGGGATATAGTTACCGGTAAGCATTTCGAAGCGATGAAAGATAAAACTATCGTGTGCAACATTGGTCACTTCGACAATGAAATTGATATGGCCTGGTTGAATAAGAAATACGGAAACACAAAAGATACTATTAAACCTCAGGTTGACAAGTATACCATCAATAATAAAGAAATAATTGTTCTTGCTGAAGGAAGACTTGTAAACCTTGGCTGCGCAATGGGACACCCGTCATTCGTAATGTCAAACTCATTTACAAACCAGGTGCTTGCCCAGATGGAGTTATGGACAAATAGTAGCCAGTATGAAAATAAAGTTTATGTCCTGCCTAAACACCTCGATGAGATGGTAGCAATGCTGCATCTTGGAAAACTGGGAGTTGAACTGGAGACTTTATCGCCGGAGCAGGCTGAATATATCGGCGTGCCGGTTAAAGGTCCTTTTAAACCTGATTATTATCGCTATTAATTCCTATAAAGTAGAGCGGAATCATATTTCGCTCTACTTATTTTCAACCTTAAATCTTAATCTCAATACCCCGTCCTCAAAATTTCTGGATATTATGCTGAACTCACCGATCTCAGCAGTATTATTCACATGCTGCCCTATGCACGGACAGGAGTCGTAATCGCCTACTTTTATGATTCTTATTGTCTCACCAACAGCATCAGGTAAGCGATCCAGGTCAAATAATTCAGCAGCATCTTTCCTCGGAATAAATTCCTCTTTCACATCAAAATTCTGACGGATAACATTATTAACCCTCGATTGTAATTCATTTACTTCTTCTTGTGTTAAATCTCTTTCAAAATGATAATCACATTTGGATTTCTTCTTTTCAATATGATTGCTGAATGACCGGCTGCAGTTGAACATTCTGACCATTGTCTGATTTAGTATATGCTCTGCTGTATGCATCGTGGCTGGATATTCTTTTGCCATATTAAAATTTTATTGTTTTTAACTAAATTATAAACTAATAATCTTTAATAAAAGCTTTGAATCTTTATCTCCGTGATATAATCTAACCTCATATAACATCCTGGTAAAAACGAAAATTGTCATAAAAATGAATACTCTGATCGAATCTTTAAGTGAGTCTAAAAAAGTCTATTTCCCCGTAAAAGAGCTGGACAGTATTCTCTCTGAATCTGAAATCCTGTTTGAACATAACACATTGATTTCAGATTTTATCAGAATTATCAAAATTGACGATAGAATTATCGTTCAGGAAAAAACAGATAAAAATGAGATCGCACTCCACCTCTTTGAAAATTTACAGGAAGCAGAAAAATTTGTGAACGAACGCGTCGATATATATGAAAAAATGTGGGATGGCTGCGGATGTAAAATCAGGTATTATAATGATTGAAATCCAGACAGCCGTATTTTGAATTATTCAAGTACGCTGCATCCTGTTATGTCAAAAGAATCATAATCATTTCTCTCCAGATCAAATAATAACTTGAGCTGTATTTTTTCACTTAGATTTGATTCAGGGTCGGAATAAATTTTCTCCATCAAAAATACGGTTTCTACCTTCCCGGAAACCTGACCATTAAATTCGAAATTGTTGAATAAGATTTCACGATCAGTATCTTCTCCGAATCCATCAAATAATTCAAGGAGTACTTCTACGAACTCATCCGGAGTTTTCTTTTCTCCATTGAAAGCCAGGTCCTTTTTTGTCAGAAAAGTTTTAATTTCTTTTTTCTTCTTATTAAAAAGATACGGCTCCATCCACTTAATTATATCCTTGGCGTCCAGTTTATTGCTTGGATGAAATTCTTCATAAATGAAGTTGGTCGTCCACCCTTCTATTGGTATAAAATCTGTTTTATGTACAGGCAATTCCTCGGTCAAAAACTTATAATATTGAAGGTTGGTTACTTCATCTTTTTCTATCACATCAATATTAATATTGTATGCCCGGTATAGGTAAAGAACTTTTAATATTTCATTTACTAATTCAGATGGTTGTATTTCCTCTGCTTTTCTGAATTCAGGTAAATAGTACAAATCCTTTATTTGATTACCTCTCCCTGCTTCCCATGATTCTTCGAATTTTTTTACATTCTCAAGGAAATGATGTATAATTTCAGGCGATACGTTGAAGGATTCATCTGAAAATTGCATTTCGAATTTATTATTCAATTCTTTTTTTAGCTTTTTATTCATTTCATTAAAGAAGAAGTTTTTTGAATCCTCTGAGTAATCTTGGTTGGTATCCATTTTTAATCCCTGTTGTTTTTGAAATTTGAAGTGGAAAAAATGAACGGTGTCATCTCTTATTTCATAAAAAAGTGGAAGATTAAAGATGACACCGTTCTGATTTTGTACTGGTTCAGTTTACTTCTTATACTTTTCTATTGCAATCTTCTGAAGAGTATCAGTTAGGTCCCTTGGAAGAACAACTGATTCATAATATTTCCCATCTTTACCTTTATCAGCCGGAGCTGATATGAACATTCCTTTTGAACCGTTAAATAGACGAAATCCTTTTATTACTATTCCATCGTTTGTCTGGACATCAAAAAATGCGAGTAGTTTTCCATTACCATCCTGTAATG
>DATFVA010000038.1:0-2507 GCA_035260565.1 Ignavibacteriaceae bacterium
TAATTCCGGTCAGCTGTTTCAGGTTGATCTTCTCCCTGAAAAAAATGACTCCCATTATTGCTATGAAGACCGGAGCTGTACCAATTATCCAGCCGGTATTAGCCGCAGAGGTATACTGCAGTCCCGTTACCTGTATCCACAAATGAAAAACAGCAATTGCGGCTAGCAGAAGAATGAAAGCATGCTGTTTTAATTTGATTGAAAAATCTCTTTTAGTATACAGCGCAAGGATGGTGAGGAAGGTAATGCCGAGGAGAAGCCGGCAGATAATAATCATAAGAGGAGTCAATTCATTCAGAGCAGTTTTTGTTGCAATAAATGAAACCCCCCAGAATAACGTTGCAAGCAGCGGTTTTAAATATGCGGCAGGAATATTCTTCATAAATGTTAAAGGAAATTACTTTGCGTAAAGTCCGCCTGTCTGTTCAAGCCAGCCGGCTATCTTATCAGCGGCTTTATTAACATCATTATCTGAAACATCAACCTCAAGAACCGGAAGCACAGACCTGCTTATCAGACTTTTCATAAGCGTCTGTTCTTCGATAAAAATATGAATATCATCGTACTGTTCAGGATTGCCCGATACCTTTAATCTTTCCTCCCTTGCCTTAAAGAAAGAAGCTGCCGTCCGTGTACAGAAGACAAGGTGGAAGCCGAGGTTTTTAAGTCCCTCTTCCAGCCAGTTAAAATCATATTCCTTTTGATGTGCTTTAAGCTGGTATGTTTTTGTGGAAATATGAAACCGGTCGATGATCCACGAATAATATCTCTGAAGCTCAAATAACTTCAGCCATGTACGGTAAGTTTCCATTGCCTGTGCTTCTTCAACGGGATCGAAATTTATCAGGCCTCTTCCCCAGGGGAAATTAGTAAACGAACACCATTCGGCTGAGATCAAAGGCGAATGATACCTGTATTTTCTTGGTCCCACGATCCTGGGATGTTCATTCAGAGTAAAAGCAATTTCTGTTTTAAGGGTAAGGCGCGTTCCTTCAAGGATGATTTTAGGACAAAGTTTGCCGCCCATAATTTTACTTTGATTTTTCTGTTTTACGTGCTGAGGAATAATTCTTTAAATCATAGTGTATGCGGGTTTCGGGCATTTCAACTTTTGTTATCTCCACTCCGCTTTTTGTGTAGAAGTCGGTTGCAAGCGTATCGTGAAAGTCCGAGAAAACAACAACTCTTTTAATACCTGCTGCTATCATTGCTTTTGCGCAGGTGGTGCACGACATATTTGTTATATAAGCAGTTGAACCTTTTATGTTAATTCCGTGAATTGCCGCCTGAACAAGGGCATTGATCTCAGCATGATTCGTTCTAACGCAATGGTTCTCAACCACCAGGCAGCCCTCATCCTCACAATGAGGCTGTCCCGGAAGAGATCCGTTGTATCCGGTTGCAAGAACAAACCTGTCTTTCACCAGCACACAGCCGCAATGCATCCTCGGACAAGTAGCTCTCTCAGAGGCAAGCATTGCAAGCTTCAGAAAATATTTATCCCACGATGGGCGTTTAGTATTATTCATTTCACTCAAAAAATTATTTGGTATATAAAAATAAGAATTATACCCGTTAAACTAAGCCGTTGATGGTTGTATTTTTTTGTAAAGCGAAACAGTGTTTTGCTCCCCCTGCAGGGAAAAAGTATGAAGTAAGAACTAATCATACCCGCCGGAGTTTGTCATATTGGGCATCCCGCAGCTCAGCTACCATAGGCGTTCTAAATTAAATTTGAAAAGCGCTGATTTTTTATATCTTCCCACTCATGCTCAAGTATACTGTAATAAATAGTATCACGACGCCGGCCGTCCTGCATAACGGTATGACTCCTTAAAATGCCTTCTTCCTGTGTACCATTTTTCATTAATGCTTTCCTTGACTGCTGATTCAGCACATCGGTTTTAAACTCTGCTCTTTCAAAACCAAGCTGTTCAAAGACAAACTTAAGCAATAAATATTTGCAGCTTTTATTTAATCCTGTCCCCTGGAATCTTTTACCCAGCCAGGTTCCTCCTATTTCCAGGCGGCGGTCCTTATTGGAAATATTTCCAAAACTTGTGCTTCCCGCTGTCTGGTTCTTACTCTTATCGATAATAACGAAAGGATATAATACTCCGTTTTCTCTCATCTCCAGCAGCCTGGTGATATACTCATTCAGCTCTTCATCATTCATGCATCTTGAAACATTGAATTTCCAGATATCATAATCATATGCGATTTGGGAAAGCCCGTCGAAATCATTTTTCTCCAGCGGCCTCAGCAGAGCGAAATCATTTTCAAGGATAATATGTTCCGAAAAACTGAACTCCATAAAAATTTATTATATTTTTAAATGCTTATAAAATGAAAATAGTAAAACGGGAGCAGAAATGTCCGGTAAATTTAAGGCACTAATTGTAAAAGAAGAAAATGGAAAGTTTATCAGGGAAATTACAGATCGAAGCATAGACGACCTCCCGCCGGGAGATATCTTAATAAACGTTCAATATTCCTCCTTGAATTAT
>DATFVA010000039.1:0-13954 GCA_035260565.1 Ignavibacteriaceae bacterium
AAATTTACATTTGACATAAATGTCAAACTTCTACCAGGTGCTTAGAACGAGGAGAAGAGTACCGGTATTTAACTGACTCCGGTTACTCATCCTGCATAAAAAACAAGATCTATCTACCATTCCCTGCCATACCTGTTTATATCGAGGGAAGACACCCCCGAGGAAATATGTAGATATATCTTATTTGCTGTTGAGTCAAAATTGGCTGTCCGGTAAAGATCAGAATTGATTTTTTTAAATCCCTGGAAATCTGTAGAGTTAAGAGCGCCTTCTGTCCTGATTTCACAGCCGGAATTTTCCGGAACACCTATTTCAACCTTCGAGGCACCACTTTCGACACTAACATCGGTACGGTTCGATGCATTTCCTAATTTAACCTTAAAGGAAGCCGCACCCATTCCGACTCTCAGGTTCCTTACCTTAACGGGGGACAGGTCGAGATTAACGGAAGCTGCCCCGACATCAAAGCTAAGGTCCCATAGAGGTTCGGGATTAAAATACATCTCAACGCGGTTGCGCATAGAATGTGCATTTATCCTGAATCTTGCTTTCCTCATTTCCATCATCAGTTCCGCATTGCTGTCAGTTACCCGGCTGCTTAATTCATAATTATCCTTCACTCCCTCAGTATGTGCGAAGAATAATTTTGATGATGAATCACTGGCTGAAGTAAATGTACCGGCGCCTGCTTTAAATCTAAAATCCGCAGTTTGAATTTTACCGGAAAAGGGTTCAGAATAATCGGTGAATTCATATTTGTAATCCGAACTGGAATCATCATCAAAAACTATATTAAAATCATTAGTTGCTAAATGAACAACAGATTTAAATGAAGCGAAAAGAGTAATAGCCAGAACAATTCCTGCAGCCCCGGCAATCAAAACTTTGGCCCCGTTATTCTTAACCATAATTGAGATACCCCATAGAATGAAGACCAGCGGCCAGAGTTTCCACAACCCGAGCCAGTCCCAGTAAAGCCCGGAAAAATTATTAATCAGTATGAGTATACCGAGCGTAATAAATAACAATCCCCAGAATAGATGTTTTGGTTTCATTTTATTTCCTCTTTAATTATTTCCTGGCATTAAGAAGCAGGCCGACGCCCAGGGCAACCAGGAGCAGGGGCCAGAAATCACCGAAGCGGATCCTTGGAATAAAATTATCAAGCAGAAAAAGGAGCCCTACTGCAACCAGTACAATACCGAAAATCGACGACCTTTTATGCTTCTGATCAGCCATCGCCTGGTAATATTGCTGATACTGACCGGGCTGAGCAGATTCAGCCGAAGAAGAACCGCTTTCCTCATTGACAGTTTCCTGCGGCTGCGGATTTGGTGCAGCAAACGCGAACGGTGCTTCCGGAACCACTATCCATAAAATAATATATGCCAGTACACCGGCGCCTCCGGCAAACAGACTCACCACAAAAATAATTCTTACCAGTGTGGGATCGATTGAGAAGTATTCTGCAAGTCCGCCTGCAACTCCTCCCAGCATTTTATCTTTATTTGAGCGATATAGTTTCTTGTTCATTTCAGACCTCCGGTAAAATCTATATTAATAACCAATGAAATAATAAAGAAAATAAAATCTATATGTCAGAATATATTACCAGCGGTTCAATTCGATTAATACCGGTAATAATATTAAATAATTGAAGGTTTCCAGTCACTTGTAGTTACGGAGCAACTACGGGGGCACCATATTATTATCATTGTTTAATGACTCCGGCTTTTTTATTTTTGTATTTATTTTGTTTTGAATTATGAAAATAGCTGTCTGTCAGTCAAATAATATTATCGGCGATATCCAGGGAAATAAATCCAGGATACTTGCGGGATATGGAAGGGGAATGGATGACGGCGTTGATCTTGTTATATTTCCGGAATTAACTCTTACAGGCTATCCTCCTCTCGACCTTGTTGAAAAGAAAGAATTCAGACAGTCTGTTTTTACGGCAGCTGCTGAAATTGCTTTGCAAACCGGAAACACCGGACTTCTATTCGGATCGATCACAGAAGATGATGATAATATAGGAACTGATATTCATAACTCGGCGGTTTTCTGCAGTAACGGAAAAATCCAGTTCGTTCAGCATAAGTCTCTTATACCTAACTACGATGTATTTGATGAGATGAGATATTTCGATGCAGCCAGGGAAAATCATATTTATGAATTCAAGGGAGAAAAGCTCGGTATTTCGATCTGCGAAGATATATGGAATGATTCAGATTATTGGCACATAAGACGTTATAATTACGATCCCATAGAAAATCTAATAAAAGAAGGAGCAACGATTCTTCTTAATATTTCCGCCAGTCCCTACTCATACGGTAAAAGAGAGGACAGGAGAAAAATGCTTTCTGTATTAACCAGGCAGAACAACATCCCCCTGGTTTATACATGCTTTGTCGGAGCCCAGACAGAATTGATCTTCGACGGGGCCAGTATGTGTCTCGATAGAAAAGGAAACCTTGTACTTCTTGGTGAACCGTTCAGTGAGGACTATTTTATATACGAAACAAACGACGAATTTGCCTCAATCCATGATGTTGAGAGAAGTTTTGCGGAGGAAATTCACGATGCTTTGATTTTCGGATTAAGGGAGTACTGCAGTAAACTTGGTTTTAAAAAAGTTGTACTGGGGCTAAGCGGAGGTATTGATTCGGCCATTGTTGCATATATTGCGGTGAAGGCTCTCGGCAAAGATAATGTTCATGTTCTACTGATGCCCTCAAAATATTCCTCGTCGGGCAGCTTAAACGATGCTAAGAAACTTGCGGATAATCTCGGCATCTCATCTACGAAGATTACTATACATTCAGTAATCAACAAGATGGAAGAAAAACTTACGCATGCTTTTCAGAAGGATATTTCCGGAATCACCGAGGAAAACCTCCAGGCAAGGATAAGAGGACTTTACCTGATGGCATATTCCAACAAATTCGGGAATTTAGTATTAACAACAGGCAATAAATCTGAAATTGCTGTAGGGTATACAACGCTATACGGGGATATGGCAGGCGGACTTGCAGTAATCGGAGACTTATATAAAACAGAAGTCTATAAGCTTGCTCAATTTATTAACAGGAAAGAGGAAATTATTCCTTCTGAGATTCTTGAGAAAGCTCCTTCCGCAGAACTAAAAGAAGGGCAGAAAGATCAGGATACACTTCCTGATTATACACTACTTGATAAAATCCTGAGAATGTACCTTGAAGAAAATAAAGAATTGAATGAAATTAGCATCGCGATCGGAAATGAGGAGATGGCGGCAAAAGTTTTGAGAATGGTTGATCAGAATGAATTTAAGAGAAAACAGGCAGCACCGGTATTAAGAGTTTCAAAAAAAGCATTCGGTTATGGAAGAAGATACCCGATTGTCCAGGGGTGGAGAAAATAATTTATTGTTAAACCAGTAGGAAGTTATAAATGAAAAGCATCAGCAGTTTCCTGACGATATTGTTCTTCACTATTTTATCCGTCAATTCTTCAGCATCTGCACAGATTGGCGGAGGTATAAAACCTGTGCATCTTCAGACTTATCAGTCTTTCGATAAAGTTTATCCCGGTTCTGAATTCAAGATAGCTGTTAAAGTAATGGTAGACAGCGGGTGGCATATAAATTCGGATAAACCAAATGAGGATTTTTTAATACCGTCACAGTTCTCTATCGACACCTCTGTATTTAAGATGGGCAAGGTTGCTTATCCGAAGGCTCTCGATCTTAAACTTGAAATTTCGGAAACACCATTATCTGTATGGGAAAGCGAAGTATATGTAGGAGCACTGGTAAATGCTCCTGAAAATTTAGCCCCGGGTAAATATCTTCTGCCTGTATACCTTGATTACCAGGCCTGCAATAACATGACTTGTATGCCGCCTAATACAGTGAAGGATACTATTGAAATAGAAGTTGCTGATAAAAAAGCAGTAGTTAACCAGATCCATTCAGATGTCTTTGACAAATTAAATCTGAAGTCCAGCCCGCAGGAAATTACCCCGGTTAAAAAAGATGATTCGGTTTCGTCCCTGCTTGAGAGCAATGGATTGATAATAGGACTTCTCTTTGTTTTCCTTGGGGGACTTGCTTTAAACCTTACACCGTGTGTTTATCCCCTGATACCGATTACGATAGGTTTCTTTGGAGGTCAAAGTGAAGGTAAAACCAGCAGGCTGGTAGGAATGGGACTTCTCTTTGTTGTAGGTATGGCAGTGACTTACTCGGTAATCGGGGTTGTTACTGCATTAACCGGCTCGGTTTTCGGCGCACTACTTCAGAGTCCTGTGGTTATAATTTTAATAGCTCTCATCTTCGTCGTTCTTTCATTAAGTATGTTCGGTGTTTATGAATTTAAACTTCCCGATTCACTGGTTGCCAAAGCAGGCGGGGCAAAAGGAGGAATGTACGGAGCCTTCTTTATGGGATTAACTATGGGAATTGTTGCCGCTCCCTGCATCGGACCATTTGTGTTAGGACTCGTTACATATACAGCCGCTAAGGCAGACCCTTTCTTTGGGTTTCTTTTATTCTTTGTCCTTGCTGTCGGATTAGGAACTCCTTATTTGTTCCTTGCAATCTTCTCAGGCAAGATCAAGCAGCTTCCCCGTGCAGGTGAATGGATGGAGGCAGTAAAGCATATCTTCGGACTCATACTGATAGGCATGGCAATTTACTTCCTTCTGCCGCTGCTGCCAAAGACTATTACGCCTTATCTTCTGCCGTCGTTCATGGTAATTGCTGCTGTTTATCTGCTCTTCTTTGATAAGAATGCTAATAGCGTTAAAGGGTTTAGAGTTTTCAAAGTAATCTTCTCGATTGTACTCGTAGCTGTTGCTGTTTATTCGCTGATCCCTTCGGACAAGCAGACTATTGAATGGCATCCTTATACAGAAACAGCAGTAATCGGAACACAGAAAGCAATGATAATTGACTTTTATGCCGATTGGTGTATCCCATGTAAGGAACTGGATGCAATGACTTTTACCGATCCTGAAGTAATACAGCAATCAAAAAAGTTCAATGCATTTAAGGCTGATCTGACGAAATCACTTTCAGATGAAGTCTCTTCATTAAGAACTAAATATAATATTGTAGGTGTACCTACAGTACTGATAATCAATTCCAGGGGAGAGGAAGTTCAGAGAATTACCGGATTTGTGAACTCGAATGAGTTCCTTAAAATTATTCAGAATGTAGACTAACCGCGGTCATTGATTATTATATGAGGTTATCCTTAGCAACCATTTTTCCGGTTGCCGGGGTAACCTCATTATTCTAAATATGCCTCAAAAACCTTCAAAATCATTCTTATAACTAAAAATATTTTTCCATTATTGAGAATTAAAAATATAGTTTAATTGGATTGATTACTGCATTCTTATTCAGTTAAAGTCTATTTATTCAAAAATAAGGAATTACTCCCGGTGCATTCTGCGGATCAAATGGCACGGATTATGGATAAGCAGATACATTAAAAATAATTCCATATCATCAAAAAATTTAAGATGAGAAGATGTTAAAAGAAAAAGAAGTTCAGAATCTTATTGAGGTTACTGTAAGATTTGCAGGCGATTCCGGTGACGGTATGCAGTTAACCGGCAGCCAATTCAGCGATACCACAGCTATTGTAGGGAACGATCTAAGCACACTTCCGGATTATCCTGCAGAGATCCGCGCCCCACTGGGTACAGTATATGGTGTGAGCGGATTTCAGCTGCACTTCGGAAGTACTGATATTCATACTCCTGGCGACAGACCGGATGTTCTGGTAGCAATGAACCCCGCAGCTATAAAGAAAAATATAGACGAATTAAAAACCGGCGGTATAATCATAGTAAACACTGATTCATTCGATAAAAAGAACCTTCAGCTTGCAAAGTATGACAACAACCCGCTGGAGGATGGAAGTCTTAAAGGCTACCAGGTATTCCCCGTTCCTATTGCATCTCTAACCTCCAAAGCTCTTGAAGGAACTTCACTTACGCAGAAAGAAATTTCCCGCTGTAAGAACTTCTTTGCATTAGGTATTATGTACTGGTTATACAACAGACCCGTTGAACCGACAATTGAGTGGATTAAAAATAAATTCAAGAAAGCTCCGGAGTTTATCGATGCCAATCAGAAAGCACTTCAGGCAGGATATAACCTCGGCGATATAACTGAGATATTCAGCACAAGGTATTCAGTAGAACCCGCAAAGCTTCCTAAAGGAATTTACAGAAGCATCTCGGGAAATGAAGCAACTGCCCTTGGTTTTCTTGCTGCTTCTGTCAGAAGCAAACTACCCCTGTTCCTCGGCTCTTATCCCATTACCCCTGCCTCGGAAATACTACAGTATCTTAGTACTTATAAGAATTTTGGTGTAAAAACTTTCCAGGCAGAAGATGAAATAGCAGGAATCACCTCTGCTATCGGTGCTGCTTTCGCAGGTCACCTTGCACTTACCACTACAAGCGGTCCCGGACTTGCATTAAAAACAGAAGCAATAGGTCTGGCTATTATGACTGAGCTTCCTCTTGTGATAGTTGATGTTCAGCGCGGCGGCCCTAGCACCGGTCTTCCGACAAAAACCGAACAAGCTGATCTGCTCCAGGCGGTCTATGGAAGAAACGGTGAAGCTCCTGTTGCAGTACTTGCAGCTCAGAGTCCCAGCGACTGCTTTACTATGGCTATCGAAGCCTCAAGGATAGCTGTAAAATATATGACCCCGGTTATTCTGCTGACCGATGGATACATTGCAAATGGTACGGAACCGTGGAAAGTTCCGAAATCGAGTGAGCTCCCTTCATTTGAAGTGAAGTTCAGAACTGAAAAAGAAGGTTTTGCTCCATACCTGAGAGATTCTAATCTTTCAAGACCATGGGTTAAGCTTGGTACACCAGGACTAGAACACCGTATCGGAGGGCTTGAGAAAGCTAATATCTCAGGAAACGTTAGTTATGACCCTGATAATCACGACAGGATGGTTAAGCTCCGTGAACAGAAAGTTAAAAACATTGTTAATGATATCCCTGATCTGACTATTGATGGAGACGAGAGCGGTGAGCTGCTTGTACTTGGATGGGGCGGAACTTATGGGGCAATAACTGAAGCTGTGATCAAAGCAAGACAAAAAGGCTATAAAGTTTCTCAATCGCACCTTAAATACATCTTTCCGTTCCCGAAAAATACCGGTGTAGTATTAAATAAATTCAAGAATATATTGATTCCTGAAATTAACCTTGGGCAGCTATCTAAGATTATCAGGAGCGAATTCCTGCTGCCTGTAATCCAGTTTAACGTGGTCAGGGGATTACCATTCAGGACCTCAGATATAGAAGATAAAATAATTGAGATACTTGGAGGAAAAGAATAATGGCTGAGAATATCGAAACCAAAGTAATAAAATTAACTGCAAAGGATTTTTCGAGCGGGCAGGATGTGAGATGGTGCCCGGGATGCGGTGATTATTCAATCCTCGCACAGGTTCAGAGAACTTTTCCGGAAATAATAGGCGATAAAAAAGAGAACGTTGTATGGATTTCAGGCATCGGATGCTCATCCCGTTTTCCGTATTACATGGAAACTTATGGAATGCATAGCATTCACGGAAGAGCCCCTGCAATTGCTACAGGTGTTAAAATAGCAAGGCCTGATCTTTCAGTATGGGTAGCAACAGGTGACGGCGATCTTTTAAGTATAGGCGGAAATCATTTTATCCACGCCTGCAGAAAGAATATCGATCTGAAAGTTCTTTTGTTCAATAACAGGATATACGGATTAACAAAGGGTCAGTATTCACCAACCTCTGAAAAAGGTAAAGTTACAAAGACAACACCATTCGGCAGCGTTGATTATCCTTTTAATCCCGTCTCCCTTGCTATAGGTTCTGATGCTACTTTTGTTGCGCGTGCTATGGACAGGGATGCAAAGCATATGCAGGAAATGATTAAACGTGCCGCCGGGCATAAGGGATTAGCATTCATTGAAATTTTCCAGAACTGTGTTATATATAATGATGGTGCGTTTGACCTCCTTACAAAAAAAGATACTAAAGATGACAACATCCTGGTACTTGAGCAAGGCAAACCGATGATATTTGGAAAAAATAAAGACAAAGGAATCAAGATGGACGGCTATAAGCCTGCCATCGTGGATCTTTCTCATAATGGAAATAGTATAAACGATGTATTAGTGCATGATGAGTTTGATGAGAGTCCTCTCAGGGCTACTTTCCTTGCTCATCTTACAGATTACGATGGATTCCCTACGCCGGTGGGTGTATTCCGGCAGATCAAAAAAGACACGTATGATCACGGTATAGAAGAGCAGATTTCAGGTGTAGTAAAGATGAAAGGGGAAGGCGATCTCGATAAAATCCTCTTTAACGGAAATACCTGGGAAGTTAATTGATTTAGAACCTCCGTTAACTTTTAAACATAGCTCTTAACTACCTACGCAGCGGACTCATTTTATATGGGTCCGTTTTTTTATGCCCCTTCACTTAATTCCATATTGAACATTTGACAATCAACAAGAGCTTTTTTAAGTTGGAACAAATATTTGAGACATTCGTAAAAACTATTGTTAAAGATACCATATCCAAACGGGCATTACTCAGAATATTCATCCCGGAATTACCCCCGTATATTAACCTTTAAAAGAGAAACAGTTTTTCTGACTTTTATGTATGAATTCAGAAACTTAATCTGTGATATCAGAACACCAGTATTCAATGAATATAAGTAGATTTTTGGTGATTATATATTAGATAAGTTTTTGTTATTTTTTAATAATTGATACTAATCGAGTTTAAATAAATATTATTCACAAACCTTGAGTGCAAAATGCAAAAAGGCGTATTAGATCTCTCTGACGTAACCGTCAGATTCGCCGGAGATTCGGGGGACGGAATGCAGTTAACAGGAAGCCAGTTTACTAACACTACTGCGCTGGTTGGTAACGATTTAAGCACACTGCCGGATTACCCGGCTGAAATACGTGCCCCTGCAGGAACCACATACGGGGTCAGCGGATTTCAGCTTCATTTCAGCAGCGATGATATCCATACCCCGGGAGATGCTCCTGATATTCTTGTTGCAATGAACCCCGCGGCATTAAAGACCAATATAAAAGATCTAAAACCCGGCGGAACTATCATTATAAACATTAACTCCTTCGATAACCGGAATTTCAAACTTGCTGGATATAAGTCTAACCCTCTTGAAGATGGAACAATCGACGGATATAATGTTGTTCAGGTTCCTCTAAGCCAGCTGACGAAAACTGCCCTGGAAGACAGCGGTCTCTCTGCTAAAGAGATTGAAAGATGCAAAAACTTTTTTGCTCTCGGTATGATGTACTGGCTTTACAGCCGCCCGATAGAGCCCACGATTGAATGGATTCATTCAAAGTTCAAATCGAGGGATGATATTGCCTCTGCGAATGAAAAGGCCCTTAAATCGGGTTACTATTTTGGTGAAAATACTGAACTATTTACAACACGCTACAGTGTACAGCCCGCTAAATTGATCCGCGGCAGGTACAGAAATATTTCCGGTAACGAGGCACTGGCAATAGGTTTTGTAACTGCTTCAGTAAAATCAGGACTGCCTCTATTCCTTGGATCATATCCGATTACACCTGCTTCCGATATTCTTCACGAATTAAGTAAGCATAAGAATTTCGGCGTGAGAACATTCCAGGCAGAAGATGAGATTGCTGCTGTAAGCGCAGCTATCGGAGCGTCATTCTCAGGTGCACTGGGAATAACAACTACCAGCGGTCCCGGTGTTGCTCTTAAAACAGAAGCAATAGGACTTGCGGTGATGACTGAACTTCCCCTCGTGATAATAGATATCCAGAGAGGAGGACCAAGTACAGGATTGCCAACGAAGACCGAACAGGCCGATCTCCTACAGGCTATGTACGGAAGGAATAGTGAAGCTCCTGTGGTCGTAATTGCGCCATCAACCCCGGCGGATTGTTTTAACATGGCCCTGGAAGCAGTCCGTATTGCCACAACTTATATGGTTCCTGTTATGTACTTATCAGATGGTTATCTCGCTAACGGATCGGAACCATGGAAGATACCTGACCCTGATACCATTCCTGAGATACACGTGGAATTCAAAACCGATCCGGAAAATTTCCAGCCTTACAAGCGTGACGAGAACCTGGCAAGGCCGTGGGCAATTCCCGGTACTCCGGGACTTGAGCATAGAATCGGTGGACTTGAAAAAGCCAATGTTACTGGTGATGTTAGCTATGATCCTGAGAACCATGAATTTATGGTCAGGCTTAGGGCGCAGAAAGTAAAGAATATAGAAAATGACATTCCCGATCTGAAAGTGGAAGGAGATAAAAATGCTGAGCTCCTGCTGGTAGGATGGGGAAGTACTTATGGGTCAATAAGAGAAGCCGTAACCCGTGCGAGAGGGAAAGGACTTAAAGTTGCTCACGCTCATTTCCGTTATCTCAATCCTTTTCCGAAAAATACTGCTGAAGTGCTTAGGAAATATAAATATGTAGTTTGTCCCGAAATAAATATGGGACAGCTTTCAAAGTTACTGAGACAGGACTTCCTGGTTGATGTTGAATCATTCAATAAGATTCAGGGACTTCCTTTTAAGTCGTTTGAAATAGAATCAAAGATTGAATCCATTATCGGAGGAATTGAAAATGGAAAATAAAGAAATGCCGCAGGAAGTAAAGTATACTGCAAAAGATTTTTCCTCGTCGCAGGATGTAAGGTGGTGTCCGGGATGCGGTGATTATTCAATACTTGCACAGATGCAGAGGATATCTCCCGATCTGAACATTAAGAAAGAAAACTTTGTGTGGGTTTCAGGCATCGGCTGTGCCGCCCGTTTTCCATACTATATGGATACATACGGTATTCATGGTATTCATGGCAGAGCTTCAGCAATTGCATCGGGAATAAAGATTAACAGGCCTGATCTCTCGGTATGGGTGGCTTCGGGTGATGGTGATCTGCTGAGTATCGGCGGCAACCATTTTATTCACGCCTGCAGAAGAAATATCGATATCAAAATACTTTTGTTCAATAACAGGATATACGGTCTGACAAAAGGTCAGTATTCACCTACATCGGAGAAGGGAAAAAAGACAAAGAGCTCTCCGTACGGCAGCATCGATTATCCTTTTAACCCATTAAACCTTGCCGTTGGATCAGGAGCAACTTTTATTGCCCGAAGTCTTGACCGCGATCCCAAACATCTGAAAGAAATGCTGACCAGGGCGGGCAGACACAAAGGGACTGCATTCATTGAAGTATACCAGAACTGCAATATATTCAACGACGGAGCCTATGAAATCTATACGGAGAAAGAAAGCAAAGCAGATAATGTTCTTTTCCTTGAACACGGGAAACCGATGATTTACGGAAAAGAAAATAATAAAGGAATAAAGCTGAATGGTTTGACGCCTGAGGTAATTAATATTAATGAAGACGGCAATTCAATAAATGACGTCTGGGTGCACGATGAGTTTGATAAAGAAACTACCCGTGCGCATATCCTTTCGCAGCTGGCCGACAGAGAAGGAATGCCGGCTCCTGTTGGTGTAATCAGACAGGAGGAAAAAGAGACATATGATGATGCGCTTCATAATCAGCTGAATGCTCTTAAGAAAACAAAAGGTGAAGGGGATCTGAAGAAACTATTATTCAGCGGAAATATGTGGGATGTTAATTAAGAATAATTGGATTAACCCATAAATTTTCTATTTTTACTGATTAAATCCTTACGGGCTTGAGCAAATCGAGCCCTTTTATTTTTAATAGAGAGCTTATGATCGATTTTAATCAGTTAAAAAATATCCTTATTGAAAATGATTCATTTCTTCTGACCACTCACGTAAATCCTGATGCAGATGCTATCGGTTCTGAAATAGCACTTTATAATATTCTGAAGGAAATGGGAAAGAAAGCCAGGGTAATCAATCATAGTATAACTCCATATAATCTGCAATTCCTGGATAGTGAGAATGTAGTAGAACATTACTCTGAAGAGAAACACTATAATGCCTTTGAAGAGGCTGATGTGCTTGTAGCCCTGGACTTCAACCGCTCCGACAGAATAGTAAGAATGGAACAGGGATTTCTGAAATCCCGGAAGATAAAGATCTGTATTGATCACCACCAGGATTATGAAAATATATTTAATTACATTTTTATAGATACGGATTACAGCGCAACCGGTCAGATCATATTCGATTTTATAAAAAAAACCGGGATAGTGAGTCTTAGTTATGAGACTGCCGTGCCTATATACGCAGCTATAATGACGGATACGGGATCTTTCAGGTTCGAAAGAACGACTCCGGAGATACACAAAATAAGCGCTGAACTCCTTGAAGCGGGAGTGAATCCCGGCGAAGTATACGATAAGATCTTTGACCAGAGTAAATTCAGTAAAATCAAACTGCTTGGAAGAGCGGTAAATTCCATGACATTATTCGGGGGAAATCATGAGATCAGCTATATGCATCTCACCAGAAAAGATTTTGAAGAAACCAGAGCAATTGAATCAGATACGGATGGATTTGTAAATGTGTCATTATCTGTTGAAAATGTAAAGCTGGGTCTTCTATTCCTCGAATTAAAGGAAGGATTTAAGGTCAGTTTCCGGTCGAAAGGCTTAATCCCGGTTAATAAACTGTCTGCGGAATTCGGAGGAGGCGGTCATACAAATGCTTCCGGATTAAGAATAAGGAACGGAAACATTGAAGAATATATTCCTAAAATTCTGAATCGTGCATTGGATTACGTAAAACAATATGGGTGAAAAATGTTCAATCTCAATATAAAATCAGGCGGAAAGAAAATATCCTACAAACCTCTGTCGATCAGTTTAAAGTACCTGGTTGATGAGAAAAAACTGGAATCAAGTTTAATTAACCTTGAGACTATCTTTAATATGAGATTCTCACTTCTGCAGAAGAAAAATTTTCTTTCTAAAGAAGGAGGACAGATAAGGGTGTCTAAAAAGGATGGCAAACCTGATTCAGTGATCATTTCAAAAGTAAAAACTGATGAATCTTTTTCATCCGATTATTTCAGGAATCACCTCGCGGGATTCCTTCCGGGTCTTGAATCAGAGCAGATAAAAAACCTTCATATATTTATTCCCAAGTATGAGATATTTAAGAAATATTTTACCAGCGAAGAATATTACTACCAGAGTTTTGCAGAGGGAATTTTATTAGGTAATTATTCATTTGACAAGTATAAAGCCGATCGGAAAAAGCCGGCTGACCTAAATATATTTTTCTATGCCGACGACCAGAGGAAATTAAACCAGGCAATCTCAACAGCAGTTATTCTGATGGAAGGGGTTAATTTCACCAAAGAACTTCAAAATGAACCAGGCTCAGTACTTACGCCTGCAGTACTGGCAAAGAGAATAGACAATACACTTCCAGCCTACGGTGTTAAAGTAACTATACTTAATGAAAAAGAAATTAAGAAAATGAGTATGGGCGGTTTGCTTGCAGTAGGCAGCGGGAGTAGTAATCCGCCCAGATTTATTATTATGGATTATAAGGGGGCCGGTAAAAACAAAAAAGCAAAAACGATTGCTCTTGTAGGCAAAGGAGTGACTTTTGATTCAGGCGGTATATCAATTAAGCCTGCAGGCAATATGGGAGAGATGAAGGCGGATATGTCGGGAGCGGCAGTTGTAGCAGGAACAATCCTTGCTGCAGCAAAGGCTAAACTGCCGGTTAATATTCTTGGCGTTATTCCTTCGGCTGAAAATATGCCGTCGGGTTCATCGATGCGTCCAGGTGATATCGTTATTACGTCTTCCGGGAAGAGTATCGAAGTGGATAATACCGATGCTGAAGGAAGAATAATCCTTTCCGATGCACTTGATTACACTTGCAGACAAAAACCCGATGTAATAATAGATCTTGCTACACTGACAGGAGCCTGCGTTGTAGCTCTTGGCG
>DATFVA010000040.1:0-2726 GCA_035260565.1 Ignavibacteriaceae bacterium
CGAGGATTACTTTAATTGTAATGTTTAACTAATTTAAATAGTGACATTTCTAAAGAGTTGTACATACTGACATTTTTAAAAGAGTTATTACAACATTATTTATTTAATTCACTATTTAGTTTCATTTTATAAAATTTCTGATTGGTGAATTTTGTTAGCTCCCTATTGTTTATTAAATCCGCTCGCTCACATTTTGTTTCCATTTCAGTTAATATTACTATCAATTGATCTATTGAAGAGGACGACAGGTTTTAGGATTTTTCATCAATTAAGATTTTACCTCAAAGGCGCTAAATGATATCTATGGCACCTTCTGGATATATACGATACGCCGTTCACCATACAATCATCCATCCATTCATTCATACAAAAATTATCATAACTTCTTCCTTAGCTATTCATTAAAGATTCCATTGATGCTGAAGCTAAATATGCCGGGGTTCGAAATGACAATGTAACTTTGCTGTTGCGCTTGGAGGAAATGCTGAGAAGTAATAATCCCGTATTAGCCGGACCACCGGGCTAAAGCCGCGGTGTTAATCTCTGGTCTGAGGCTTGTCGAAGGCTGGCAGGCTGAGGTCGGCGAAGAGCTGAGGTAGGGTGTGTTTAATGAATAGCTAAAAAAAATCCAACACTATTGAAACTGCATTATTTTCCTTTTATGTTTGTGTGTCTCCTTTAGAGGGATACGTATCCCTTGAGATGGGAGACAGACTAAGAATATCTTAAGCGATAAAGGAGAAAGATGAGTTTAGCAACAAAATTAGAACAATTTGGATTATCAGGGAAGGAAGCCGAGGTTTACCTGGCGCTCCTTCAGAAAAAAGAATTTACTGCCCCGGATATTGCAAAAATCACTACTATAACAAGGACAAAAACGTACGAGTATCTCGAAAAGCTGGTACAAAAAGGACTTTGTAATGTAAACCTCAGAAACGGTCAGAAATTATTTTCCGCAGTAAACCCCAGGATTGTCTTTAAGGGCATCATCGGCAATTACGAGAAGGAACTGGAAGAGAAAAAGAAAGAGGCGGCATCCCTTGAAATTGAACTTGCATCAATCCACACAGGAAACCTGGATAACCACGACCCGGTAAGCTACATAGAAGTATTAACCGATATCTCACAGATCCGGGTAAAGTGGCTGGATATCCAGAATAGTGCAAAAAAGGAAATACTTGCATTTACAAAACCCCCGTACACCAGGAAAGTTGAGGACAATCTTGAAGAAGAGGCTGCACTATTAAACAAAAACCTGGAAATCAAAAGTATATATGAATATGAAGGTCTGAACGGGAAAGAGCTTGAAGAGCTGATCGCCGGCATTAAAGCATTCCGCGATGTTGGCGAACAATCGCGCGTTATAAGGGAACTCCCAATGAAACTTCTCATCTGTGATGAAATGATTACCATGCTGGCACTGAATGACAGGGTATCCCTCAAACCAAGCATAACAACTATAATTGTCGATCATCCCAGCTATGCAAGGGCACAGAAAGAAGTCTTCAACGCATACTGGGAAAAAGCAATGACAGTAGAAGAATTAATACTTAATAAATTAACAATTAGCAATTAAAGGAGCCAAAAGTGAAACAGATTTACTTTCTTCTTGCAGTTTTATTCTTAGCCGCATCCTGTTCATTCGGGCAGCAGGATAGATCTTTACCGGGACAAGCCTATACCAGGTCGGAAGATATTTTAAAAGCGATAATAGAATCTCACAACCATCACAGTGCAATAGATTCGGAAAGGACAGTAGTAACTACCAGGGTCCTTGAAAACGGGTATGTTTTAGAAAGCAGGATGGGGCAGTACTGGGACGGATCAAACTGGGTAAACGCCAGTATGGAATTGTATACCTACAACACGCAGGGATTAAAAACCGAAGAGATCGATCAAATGTGGAACAACGGCCAGTGGGAAAATTCCCGCCGGTTTTTAACAACTTATAATAGCAACGACATCGTTACCCGGCTGGAGGAAATGACGTGGACGGGATCAGACTGGGAAGACTCCTATGAGTATGTTTCCGTATATGGTAATGACAAGCTTACCGAATATGATGTACAGCAATGGAACGGGGCAGCGTGGGACAGTCTTTACAAAAACACCTACGCATACACAACCACCGGAAACCTTGAAACCGAAGTTGATTTAAGCTGGAACGGAGCGGGCTGGGATAACCAGTACAGGTATACTTATCAATACAATGCCAATGATGATGCGTCGCAAAAACTTGAAGAACAGTGGATGTCAGGAGAATGGAAAAATTCAATCCTCAATTTATATACATATAACGGACAGAACCAGCTGGAACTTGACGCTTCATTCTGGTGGCCCGATACAGCGTGGAAGGAATCGGTGGACCTTATTTATGCTTACGATGGTACCGGGAACATAAACGATATGCTTACAAAATTCTGGGAGAGTGATAGTCTCGGTCTGCAGAACCATTTCCACAACACATATGAATACATTCCCGGTACAGCCATACTAACCAAAGCAGAAAACCAGGAATGGAACCTGCAGACGTCCGAATGGACGAACACCTATAGGGACATATACACTTATGATGGAGAAAACATAATTCAGAACCATACTACGGAAGTATGGGGCGGAAGCGACTGGCTGCCGGGATCGCAGGATGAATACACTTACGACGGGAACGGCAACCTGGATGTAATCCTCGCGCAGTACTGGGACGGATCGCAATGGGTCAATTCCTT
>DATFVA010000041.1:0-5920 GCA_035260565.1 Ignavibacteriaceae bacterium
ATAATCAGGAGGAGCATCACAGACACAAATCTTTTTCGGAAGAAATAGATGAGTTTATGAAAAAATATGGATGGCAATATTAAGAGTTGATTTTTCCTGATTAATTCTTAAATGCGGCTAAAGCCCTAATGTTGTTCATTATTTTTTCCGTCGGTTAAAACCGACGGCAAAGACGGCAAAGACGGCAATGACGACGGAAGCGAAATGTGGGCTAGATTCCTGCCTTAACTCGCATAAGCTCTTCTCAGATTCTCTTTACCCAGTGAGTTTACGAGGCGGAAGTCTTCTTCGGAGACTTTCTCTTCGTCGCCGTAATAGTTATGGTCTACACTGTCTTTCTGGATGCTCTCCCTGATGGCAACAGTGGAAAGGACTTTAAGATCTTCAACAATAATATTATTGGAATCCTCCGTATCGATTACTCCTTCAACGAGGTAGGGACCCATTGACATCGTAAGCTCTGCACAGCGGGAATATACCCTGGGGAATATCACCGCTTCGAAAGTCCCCGTCATATCTTCAAGGGAAAGGAATTTCATTATATCCCCTTTCTTTGTTCTTATCCTTTTGGAGGTCATATACCAGCCTATCATTTTAACTTTTCTGCCGCGGTATTTATCCTTCTCCCCTGCCTTTATAACCGAGGGGTGATCAACCCATTTCCTGAAAAAAGAAAGGGGGTGCCGCGTAATCATATAGTTGAAAGTCTCATATTCCGTACGGCACATTTCGGCAGCACTGAAGTTAATATTTGTTTTAACCTCCTCTTCAAGATCAAATGTTTCATTCACAAAAAGGTCGTTATAATTATGGTTAAGGAGTCTGCGGCGGTGGACATAAATATCAAGCAGGCGTAGAAGTTCGGGACGCGTCTGCCTGAAGCATCCCATTGCACCGCACTTAATCAGCATTGCTGTTTCTTCATAGGCAAGACCTGTTCTTACAAGGAAGTCCGCAAGGGAAACGTACCTCCCGTTGTTTTTTCTTTCTTCAACTATTATTTCAATTGAAGAGCCAGATAAATTTTTTACTGCCATCAGCCCGATGCGTATAGTATTTCCTTTGCCGGTGTACTCGTAGAAACTGTGATTAACTGAAGGAAGTTCAATAGTCAATCCCATCCTCTTTGCTTCCCATATATAAACAGCCGACGAATAAAATCCCCCGCCGTTATTAAGGACATTAGCCATAAACTCTGCCGGGTAGTGCGCCTTCAGGTATGCAACCTGAAAAGAGAGGAGAGCAAAAGAAGCACTATGCGCTTTGCAGAAGGAATACCCGGCAAATGATTCTATCTGCCTCCACAACTCTTTTGCTGTCTCCTCACTGTGCCCTTTTGCATGGCAGGAAACAAAAAACTTATCGGTTATTTCCTTCATCGCTTCGTGCGAGCGCATCTTCCCGCTCATTGCCCGCCTGAGAAGATCGGATTCTTCCAGGGTTAAGCCTGCAACGTGATGAGCTACCTTGATTACATCCTCCTGGTAAATCATTACACCGTAAGTTTCACCGAGGTGTATTTCCATTTCGGGCAAAAGGTATTTCCTCCGTGAAGGGTCTTTGTGCCGTGCAATAAACTCCTGCATCATTCCGCTTTCGGCCACACCGGGACGAATAACAGAGCTGGCCGCAGTAAGCATTTCGAAAGTTTCCACATCAAGCCGGCGGAGGAGCGAACGCATTCCCGGCGATTCAATATAGAAACACCCTATTGTTTGTCCCGCACGCAGAAGTTTCCTCGTCTTCTCATCGTTAAAAAGCATTTCGAAATCGAAAATATCAAAACGGATATTTCCTTTTTTTCGCGGGATCGGCGGGTAAAGGGAGTGTATCCTGGTCCCCTCTCTCCATTCGGGCGGAACCTGGTAAGTTAGAATATCAACCGTATTTGCACTATTTGGCAGCATAAATTAGTGTACATTTGCCCACTATATAAAATATATTTGGGTAAAAAGCAAGAAAGGGAATTACGGATTGTGAATCGAACGACATAGTTTTCAGAAAGGAAGAGGAAGGCAATGGAGAGGCGGAGTTTTGGAGTTGCGGGCGAAAAACGGAATAGATGGTTCCAGATTTTTCATCAGTTTAGTTTTCATCGTAAAGGAAGGGAGGAAGGGAGTATGTGAGAGGCTATGTGAAAATTAAACCTGGGGAACCAATCCGACGCAACTGATGCGGTAAAATATATCTTATTTACAACCCCGGGTAAGCGAAACAGCGTTTCGCTTTACATTTTCACAGAGCCTCTAAAACTCAAAGTCAGCCTCTAAAGCTCGTGGCGAGTCAGCCAGGATTGATTAAGATTTTCCTGCAAGCACTTTATTAAGCTCGAAAGATTAATATCTGAAATCAGGGTTTGAATAAGAACATCTCTTCAGCTAAAGCCCTCTTCCTCTCAGTTTTACTATTTCCACGACTTAAAGAAGCTGTGTGAAAACTGCCGATAAACCGTCTGCCTATCGGCAGATAAATTGAAACGGTTATTGTTTATTAGATTTTGCCTCGTAAACGAACACTTAAAAGTTGGTTAATAATATTCACACAGGCTCTAAAAGTCGTGGAAGTCAAATAGAATAAGAAGAAAATCCGCTCATAATCTTCTTTCTTCTACTCGGCCTGTCGTAATTGTCTTAACCCAAATAAAAATGTACAGCATAGCGTAGGTTTAGCCAATAATCTTCGCGTCTGAGGGCTTTTACCTGACTCGGCTGGACAAAATGACGAGATGGACCGGTGCAGGCTGCCTACAATAATTTAACTACTCCAATTTGTATCAACCCGTAGTTGTAGAATGGATTTGACTATAAGGAATGAAATATTTACCATATAGGTGAGCTTTGTAAAATTTGTATATAAGGTGAGTTTATGGAAGAGGAACCGGAATCGTTTCAGACAGATGATGATTTTGTCTGGACGTGCCAGTACTGCGGTGTAAGAAATAGTGTATGGGTGGATCTGACCGTGGAAGGCAAACAGGACTTTGTAGAAGATTGCAGAATCTGCTGCAGACCAAACAGGATAATAATTACAAAGGATATCGAGAATAATAGTTTTGCCGAGAGTCGTCCCCTCGACGAATAATCCCGGAAACTTACGATTTCCTCTGTTACAACAGATTCCGCAATATCAATCCATTATCATACGCAAAAATGAAGAGCTGTCTTCATCATCATCGTTATCTGATTCTTCTTTCTTTTTAGCTTTTTCTTTAGCCCAGCTATAGCGAGATGCATCAAACTCAAATCCGCTTTTCGGGGTTTCCTCTTCTTCTTTTTCTTCGATATTAGATTTAGGACTTTTTACCCGGTAGATCGTCGGAATTTCAAGATCCTCTTTATCTATTTCATCTCCGGATTCCAGGAAATTAAACCCGCCTCTAAAAGTTTCTTCTTCTTTCTTTTTAGGCGGAGCAATTGAAAATGTCTTCTTAGCATTACCATGGTGTGCGGTATCGAAACCTGTTGCTATAACAGTATAAGAGACATAATCATTCATATCTTCTTTCTGCACGCAGCCGAAAATCACGTTTGCTTCTTCACCGGCGGCTTCAAAGATCACATTGTTGCCGTCATTTATTTCCTGCATTGTAAGGTTGCTTGAGCCCGTAACATTAAGCAATACGCTCTTTGCACCTTTTATATTTACACCTTCAAGGAGAGGACTTGAAATAGCTTTCTGGGCGGCTTCAATTGCACGGTTTTCACCGCTTGCAATTCCACATCCCATAAGTGCATCGCCGCTCTGGTTCATAACTGCCCGGACATCGGCAAAATCGACATTTATAAGTCCTTCTACTGTGATAATATCGGCAATTCCTCTTGTGGCTTCATAGAGAACCTCATTCGGTTTATCGAATGCTGCAAATGCATTCACACCCTTATCAAGGATATTCAGAAGTCTTTCGTTAGGAATAACAATAAGGCTATCCACATGATTCTTCAAATCCTGAATACCCTGTTCTGCATTCAGCATTCTTTTCTTCCCTTCCCAGCGGAAAGGTTTTGTAATTATGCCGACAACAAGCGCACCGATACTTTTAGCTATTGATGCAACAACGGGAGCGCCGCCGGTTCCTGTGCCGCCGCCCATTCCTGCAGTAACGAAAACCATATCGCTTCCCGCAAGGACCTCGGATAATTTTTCCCTGTCCTCCTCCAGCGATTTCCTTCCTACATTAGGATCCGCCCCGGCACCGAGTCCGCGTGTAATGCTTGAACCGCATTGTATTTTATGAGTTGCACTGCTGCCGTTCAATACCTGTGCATCAGTATTTACAGCAACATATTCCACACCGTTTAGTCCGCGTGCAATCATGCTTTCAATAGCATTACATCCGCCGCCTCCGACTCCAACCACTTTAAGAACGGCGGACATAGGCCTGCTTTTGTCAATAGTTGCAAATCGCGACATAGTTACCTCCTATAATTGAATTTATAATTCATCAAAAAACTGCTGTACCCGTTTAACAATCAGGGATATTTTATTTTTGTTTTTTTGTTTTTTAGGTTTTATCAATCCCTGATATTCGCTCGACTTCCCGCCGGGTATTCCCCGGATTAAACCTGCAACGGTTGCGAATTCAGGACTCTCAATTTCATTAGAAAGCCCTGCGCCTAATTCCTGCGGGACACCCATCCTTGTAGGGAGTCCGAAAACCTCCTCGGCCAATTCCGGACAACCTTTTAAGAGTGACCCGCCGCCGGTAAGCACAATACCGGCCTTTATTTTATTTTTAAATCCTGCACTCCTAATCTCGTTATCAACCAGTATAAATAATTCCCTCATCCTTAAACTGATGATCTGAGTAAGAAGACTGATCGGTATTTTTGTGTTCCCCCTGGCACCGACACCTTTTATCAGTATATCCTCATCTTTAATGATCGCATTCTCAGTTGCGTAGCCGTAATCTTTCTTAAGCTTTTCAGCCTCTTCTGTTACAACACCAAGTGATTCCCTTATGTCGTTAGTAACCTGGTTGCCCGCCACTCCTATCACTTTGGTATGTTTGATTGCCTTATTATGAAATATTGCGATATCCGTAGTACCGCCTCCGATATCAATCAATGCAACTCCCAGGTCCTTTTCACTTTCCTCAAGCACCGAGGTACTTGATGCAATAGGCTGAAGTATATAATCCTGAACATGCAGACCAGCCCGCTCCACCGATTTTCTGATATTCTGTATTGCAGGAATTGAAGCAAGCACGATATGATTAGTTGCCTCAAGCCTGGACCCAGACATCCCGATAGGGTTCTCTATTCCCGGCTGATGATCAATTGAAAATTCCTCCGGAATAATATGCAGTATCTGCCTGTCTGAAGGAATATGAATAGTACGGACGTCATTTTCCAGGCGGTCAAGGTCTGCTTTGGTTATTTCTCTATCCTCTCCGCTGATAGTTACATAATTCCTGTGCCTCATACTGGTAATATGTTCGCCAGCCACGCCTACGTTCACATGAGTAATTTCAAATCCCGCCCTGTTTGATGCAATAGCAACCGCACTTCTTATTGCTTCAGCAGTCTTGCCTATATTTGCTACCAGTCCTTTGTGCAATCCTTCCGAAGGGGCAACGCCAAATCCCAGAATATCAAATTTATTCTCATCAAGTTTTTCTGCAATTACAGCACAGACTTTTGTGGTTCCTAAATCAAGTCCCGCTATTATTTCTTTTCTCATTCAGTTAAACCTGTTTTATCATAATTACCGAGAAAAATTTCATTATTGAATCTTAAATCTATATAGGAGCTGTTCATAACCATTTCTTTATTTGAATCCTCACCATCCCATAACTGATTCAATGAGCAGATCTTTCTTATTATACCACCTTTTCCGAGGATTACAGGGGGTTTAATTCCTGAAAAAAGTAATATAATATCACCCCCCTCTCTGAGATTTATTTCAGACAGCTTCCGGGAAA
>DATFVA010000042.1:0-16212 GCA_035260565.1 Ignavibacteriaceae bacterium
AACAGACAAACCGATTTTCTTAAAATAATAAACAAACAGTCGGGAGAAACGCTGTCAGATATTTCGACCAACCCATTTCAAATGGTTGAGATCCATTCACCTAACAGGTTCAGCAGGGAAAACATCAATCCTTATTTTCTCAGCAGAGGCAGCTGGTATCATTTTTCCATTTTAACTTCATTTAGAGAAAATCAGCTGAATATATACTGCGGGAACACACTTATTGCAAAGTATTCAATCCCCTCATTTTTAAATGCGAAAAGTTTAGAGTGGAAATTTGAAAATGAATCTGATAATAAAATATTTCAGCTTGATGTACTTCGCTTCATAGATTTCAACAACGAGATGGGGATATCATTCTCAAATATGAACTATGTGAATTTTATTGGCGATAAGGCCAAAATAATATACCAGTTTAATTTTGACAATGAAGAAGAGCTTTATGCTGCACAAGATCAAATGAGTATAACCTACAATTCACTGAACTTTCAAAAATCCGATGCTCCCATATTCGCCCGAGCCCCTGAATTAAACATTCATATTCTCTCAAACATATACGAGCTGACCTGGAGCGGCGGTGATTACAAGCAGGCAAAGTGGTATTTGCTGGAAAAATCTGTAAACAACTCAGATTTTCAACAGGTTGAATCCACAAGGGCAGATGATTCTTATGAGAAAAAATATTCGCTTTTTGATGCCAGGGATGCTTCTGCTGACATTATATATTACAGGATAAAGCAGGTTAATACCGACGGGTCTGTAGTTTATTCCTCGCAGGTAAAAATAGGGCAGGGAATCACAGAGCCATTCATAGTCGAACAGAACTACCCTAATCCTTTTAATCCGCGTACAAGCATAGTAGTTGATTTGCTGGAAGATTCTGATGTTGAGATAACCGTATATAATCTTGAAGGCAAAGAAATCTCGAAATTATTTAAGGGATTTCTGACCAAGGGAAACCACAAATTTTCTTTTGATGCTTCGGAGCTTTCCTCGGGCATCTATCTATATAAAGTTTCAACTCCTGACTATTCTGATACCAAAAAAATGATCCTCACCAAATAGATCAATTTACTTTATTTGTTTTATCCTTTATATTTAGCGTACAAATTACATTTACCTGATAAATACGGGCCAATGCTTTCAAAAATTTACTCCAGCGCAACATTCGGTATCGATGCATACCTTGTAGAAGTTGAAACCAATGTAGAAAAACAAATCCCGGGATTTACGATAGTAGGTCTCCCCGACAATGCCGTAAAAGAGAGCAGGGAAAGGGTAACCACTGCAATCAAAAACAACGGCTGGGAATTTCCACGAAGAAAAATAACCGTAAACCTGGCGCCTGCAGATATAAAAAAAGAAGGGAGTTCATTTGATCTGCCAATTGCGATCGGGTTACTTGCCGCAACTGAGACTATAAAACAGTCTGAATTAGAAGGAACCGTATTCCTTGGAGAGCTTGCCTTTGACGGAAAGCTGCGACCCATCAAGGGTGCATTACCAATTGCGGTAGAAGCGAAGAAAAAAGGAATAAAGAGGATCATCCTTCCTGCCAGTTCAGCATTAGAGGCCTCGATAGTTGAAGGGATTAATGTTTATGGTATGGAGGATCTGTCTGAAGTAATTCAATTTCTGAACGGAGAAATAGAAAAAACAAAAACAGTAACAGACACCGACTCACTTTTTTCGAGGGTAAATCAGTATCATCTTGATTTTTCAGATGTAAAAGGACAGGAAAATGTTAAAAGAGCACTCGAAGTAGCTGCAGCAGGTTCGCACAATATCCTAATGATAGGGCCTCCCGGATCAGGTAAAACAATGCTGGCAAAACGGATACCTTCAATTCTGCCGCCAATGTCTTTTGAGGAAGCTCTCGAAACCACGAAAATTCACTCAATAGCCGGAATACTGCCAAAAGCACAAGCACTTGTGACTGAAAGGCCGTTCAGGAATCCGCATCATACTGTTTCGGATGCTGCTCTTGTAGGAGGAGGTACGTTCCCGAGGCCTGGGGAAGTTTCATACGCCCATTACGGGGTGCTTTTCCTTGACGAATTACCGGAATTCAAAAAGAATGTTCTCGAAGTTCTGCGGCAGCCGCTTGAAGATGGGAAAGTTACGGTCAGCCGTTCAAAGCTTTCCTTAGAATTTCCGGCCAATTTTATGCTTGCCGCTGCTATGAATCCTTGTCCCTGCGGTTATTATACAGATCCAACGAAGGACTGTACGTGTGCATCCCCGCAGATCCAGAGATATATGGCAAAAATTTCGGGACCATTACTGGACAGAATTGACATTCATATAGAAGTTCCTGCAGTCAAGTACAAAGAGTTATCGTCCGAATGCAAGGGAGAAACCTCAGCCAATATACGGGAAAGGGTTATCGCTGCCAGGCAGGTCCAGTTAAACCGTTTCAAGGCCCTAAAAAATATTTTCAATAACGCGGATATGGGCTCAAGGGAAATCAGGCAATTCTGCAAACTGGATTCCAGCGGTTCGGAATTAATGAAAATGGCGATGACCAAACTTGGATTTTCTGCGCGGGCATATGACAGGATACTTAAAGTCAGCCGGACTATAGCAGACCTTGAAAATTCTGAGAATATTCTTCCCCAGCATATAAGTGAAGCAATACAATACCGTAGTCTTGACAGAGAGCTATGGAATCATTGAATTAAATAAGTTCATACAGAATACACTTCCTTTCAAAGTATCATCAAATTGACATTTCAATTAATCAACATAAAGGTTATATTAAAGTTCTACTTCTGAAATGTTTCGATTTTCTAACAAAATACAACATAATCCCACTTTTTAATTTGCTTTTTATTTTAAATAGAAATATATTTGTGGCTCGTTTCGAAAACTGGGCGGACGCCGGAGTTGGAGAGCCGGGGCGGACTGTAAATCCGTTGGCTGACGCCTTTGGGGGTTCGAATCCCTCGCCGCCCACAGCTAAAAAATTTGTTAAGGGAATAACTTATTGAAATTTGATTCCCTTATTTTTTTGTTCAGTAAAGCGCAACCGGGTTCTTATAAATTTTGAATAAAATTCTGCGGGAATAACTCAGTTGGCTAGAGTCATCCCGCCCTGCGGGATTGGTCGCGGGTTCACAGAAGTTCTTAATAATTTTGAAAATCGTTAAATGTTATGGGTTAACGAAATGAATGCGGGAGTAACTCAGTTGGCTAGAGTCACAGCCTTCCAAGCTGTTGGTCGCGGGTTCGAGTCCCGTCTCCCGCTCGATGAGTTATAAGACATATATCTTAAAAAGTCTATCTGCAGGAAGATTTTATATCGGCTCAACGGGAGATTTAGAAAAACGAATAAATCTCCATAACAGTAAACGGGCGAACTGGACGAAGCGATATCAGCCCTGGGTTCTTATTTATTTCGCGAGTTCGAGTCTCGTCTCCCGCTCTTGAACTGCTGCTGACGTAGCTCAGTTGGTAGAGCACATCCTTGGTAAGGATGAGGTCACCGGTTCAATCCCGGTCGTCAGCTCAAGTAATGTGAAGGAATTAATAAATTGAGACGTGGCCGTCAGGGCAAGACATTATTTTGAGAATGGAATTCATTGAATCGAAAGTAAGTAAAGCAAGTAAGTTTAAGACAACCTAATAATTTAATACTATGAGAGAAATAATAACATTAGAATGCACGGAGTGTAAAAGAAGAAATTACACTACCACTAAAAACAAAAGACTACACCCCGGGCGCGTAGAATTTAAAAAATATTGCCGCTGGGATAAAAAGCATACTACCCATAAAGAAACAAAATAAGTTTGCTACGTCAGTAGCTCAATTGGCTAGAGCAGCGGTCTCCAAAACCGCAGGTTGGGGGTTCGAGTCCCTCCTGACGTGCAAGAGTTAATTTAGGAAAGTCTTCTAAAAATGAAAGAAAAAATTGTCAATTTCTTTAATGATGTTGTTAAAGAGATGAAAAAAGTAACCTGGCCAACAACCGAAGAACTTAAAGAATCTACGGTTGTAGTTATTGTTGTGTGTTTAGTAATTGCAGCTTTTACTTACATCATTGATATGGCTATAAATCAAATATTCAAAGGAATTTTTTAGTAAGCGTTTATTATGGAATACAAATGGTACGTAGTCAGAACATTTTCCGGTCACGAGAACAAGGTTAAAACTCTTCTCGAGAATGAGCTTGGTGATAATGAGCCACTTCGTGCCAAAATTCAGGAAATCCTTGTCCCCATGGAGAAAGTTTTTGAAGTAAAAGACGGTAAAAAGAAAAGTAAAACCAAGAATTTTTTCCCCGGATACATTCTGGTAAATGCAGATCTTGACAACCAGGTTAAAGAATTTATCCTTAACACTCCATCTGTTATGGGTTTTCTGGGAACAAGAAACAATCCGAACCCATTACAGCCTGAAGAGGTTAAAAGGATAGTAGGCCGTATTTCTCAGGATGAAAGCAGTGAAAGAATGGAAACCATTTTCAGGTCCGGCGACCTGGTTAAAATAATAGACGGCCCATTTAACAACTTTACCGGAACCGTTCAGGAAGTAAACGAAGAAAAAATGAAGATAAAAGTAATGGTCTCTATCTTCGGAAGAAAGACTCCGGTGGAAATTGATTTTGTTCAGGCAGAATTAGAAAAATAATTTTATCCGATAGGTATATAATATGGCAAAGAAAATAAGTGGATTTATCAAGTTACAAATTCCCGCAGGCAAAGCTAATCCTTCTCCACCGGTGGGTCCGGCATTAGGACAAAAAGGTGTGAACATTATGGAGTTCTGCAAGCAGTTTAATGCAAGAACTCAGGATAAAGAAGGCTTGATAATACCGGTGGTAATTACTGTTTATACAGATAAATCTTTTACTTTTATAACGAAGACTCCTCCCGCTGCGGTCTTACTAAAACGTGCAGCTAAAATAGAAAAAGGATCCGCGGAACCACACAGAAATAAAGTAGCGAAAGTAACTCAAGCGCAGGTTAAGGAAATTGCAGAATTAAAAATGCCGGATTTGAATGCATTTGATATGGATCATGCAATGAGTATGGTAGCCGGAACCGCAAGAAGTATGGGAATAACAGTTGAAGAATAAAAAAATTATTTAAATGGTATAGCGATGCAAAATTCAAAACGAAATAAAGAAATAACCAAATCAGTAGACGTTAAAAAAGAATATTCTATTATAGATGCAGTACAGGCACTTAAAGAAAATTCTAAAGTTAAGTTTACCGAATCCGTTGATTGTGCTGTAAGGCTTGGAGTTGATCCGAGGCATGCAGATCAAATGGTGAGAGGAACCGTTACACTGCCTAATGGAACGGGTAAAGAAGTAAAAGTGCTGGTTATTGCTAAAGGCGGAAAAGTTCAGGATGCACTGGATGCCGGAGCAGATTTTGCAGGTTTTGAAGAATACCTGGAAAAAATCAAAGGCGGTTGGGCAGATATTGATGTAATTGTTGCCACCCCGGATTCGATGGGTGAACTTGGAAAACTTGGAAGAATTCTCGGTCCCAAAGGTTTAATGCCCAATCCCAAAAGCGGTACAGTAACCCAGGATGTTGCAACTGCGGTAAAAGAAGTTAAAGCAGGTAAAATCGATTTCAGAGTTGAAAAAGCCGGAATCGTGCACACTTCCATAGGCAAAATGAATTTTGATGCTGAAAAACTGGCAGAAAATGCCAGGGCGTTTTTGAATACAATAGTAAAATTGAAACCGGCATCTGCTAAGGGTCAGTATATAAAAAGTATTTATCTTTCCAGTACAATGGGTCCTGGATTAAAGATCAGCAAAGAAGAAGTTGCACAACACTAAAAGTTTACGCACTCAAGAATGCTTCTGGCCGATCCGATTAACTAAAAATCTGATACGGGAGAAAAATGAAAAAGAATGAAAAGGTAGATATAGTAACTAAAGTTAAAGAGTTAATCGATAACTCCAATGCAGTATATCTTACCGATTATTCCGGAATAACAGTTTCAGATATTAATAATATCCGTACTGAGTTCAGGAAAGAGGGAATCAAATACAAAGTATTCAAAAATACTTTATTCAAGAGAGCCCTCGATGATAGCGGTAAATACGCAAAACTGTCCGATCATTTAGTTGGAATGACCGGGTATGCTTTTGCAACTGCTGATAACCCGGTTGCTCCTGCAAAGGTGATCAAAAAATATTTTGATACCATTCAGAAACTCTCATTAAAAGCCTGTTATATTGAAGAGCAATACTATGATGGGAGCAGTTTAAATGAACTGGCTTCTCTCCCCTCAAAGAAAGAAATAATTGCAAGTATAATGGCAAGTCTGAATGCACCTGCATCCGGTATAGTCGGAGCAATAAATGCTGTTATGAGAGATCTCGTAAGTGTAATCGATGAGATTTCCAAGCGCGAAGCAGCATAAGTTTAATTTAAGAAAAAAAATATTAGGAGAAATAAAAAAATGGCCGAAAAAGTAGCAGAAATAGTTGAGAAGATAAAGGGATTATCTCTGTTAGAAGCAGCTGAATTAAAAAAAGCCTTAGAAGAAGAATTTGGCGTAACTGCCGCAGCGCCTATGGTAATGTCAGGAGCTCCTGCAGCCGGCGGCGGAGCTGCAGCAGTAGAAGAACAGACCGAATTTGACGTTATACTTCAGACTGTTGGAGATAAAAAGATCAATGTAATTAAAGTTGTAAGAGCTCATACAGGATTAGGACTTAAGGAAGCCAAAGACCTTGTTGATACCGCACCTAAGCCTGTAAAAGAAGGTGTGTCAAAAGACGAAGCTGAAAAACTCAAGAAAGAGTTTGAAGAAGCTGGCGCAACCGTTCAGATTAAGTAAATCACACATATTACTAAATAAATTTTCTAAAGTAGTAAGACGGGTGAACTCCGTCTTATTGCTTTTTATATTTTTTTGTACACGTTGTTAAAGGTTCTGCTCTGAAAGTAGTTTATGAACATTTATAGGAGGTTTATATTTTGAATAATAATAGAATTTCCTTTGGTAGGATTGAGAGTGTTATTGAGTCGCCTGATCTTCTGAGTATCCAGACTGATTCATTCGAAGATTTTATACAGATGAGAGTTCTTCCCGCGAAACGGGAAAACAAAGGTTTACAGCAGGTATTTTCATCCAATTTTCCAATTTTCGATAATAAAGAAATCTATAGACTGGATTTTATCGAATATTATATCGAAAAACCGAGATATTCAGTGCAGGAATGTCTTGAAAGAGGGCTGACATTTTCAGCTCCTTTAAAAGGCAAACTGCGCCTCTCCACCAAAGATCCCGAAACTGAAGAATTTGTAAATAGTGTGGAACAGGAGGTATACCTTGGTAATCTCCCGTTTATGACTGAAAAAGGGACTTTTATTATTAATGGTGCGGAGAGAGTGGTAGTTTCTCAGCTGCACCGTTCACCGGGCGTAGCATTTGCACAAACTGTACATCCGAACGGCACGCCCATATATTCAGCCCGTATTATTCCACTTCGCGGATCGTGGGTTGAATTCGCTACCGATATCAATTATATAATGTATGTATATATTGATAGAAGGAAGAAATTCCCTGCGACCACATTACTCAGAGCTTTAGGTTATGCCTCCGATGATGACATTCTGAACCTCTTTCAACTGATTGAAGAAATTAATGTTAAGAAGTCGAAGCTTGAGGATTACACAGGAAGAATAGTTGCCAGTGATATCTTCGATATGTCCACGGGTGAAATTTTCCTGACCAAAGAAAGCAAGTTAACCGAGGAAGATATTGAAAGATTAAAAGAGATTGAGCTGGACACTTTAAAACTGGTTATTGCAAATACATCCCCGGAACAGGATCTCATCCTGAATACTCTGCGTAAAGATACGGCCCATACTAAAGAAGAAGCATTATTCGCAATTTATCGTCAATTACGTTCCGGTGAAGCTCCGGATCTTGATACAGCCCAGGGATTAATTGAAAAACTATTTTTTAATGATAAACGATACGACCTTGGCGACGTCGGCCGTCATAGAATGAATGATAAACTGAAACTTGATATTCCTGAAACCACAACCATCCTTACAGTTGAAGATATCATTGAAATAATGAAATATATTATCAGACTAAGGAATGGAGAACAATCAGTCGATGATATTGACCATCTTGGTAACAGAAGAATCAGGACAGTAGGTGAACAATTAGGCCAGCAGTTCAACATCGGTATGGCACGTATGGCCAGGACTATAAAAGAGCGGATGAACATGCGTGATACCGAGAATTTTACACCTCAGGATCTGGTAAATGCCAGAACGATCAGCAGTGTGATAAACGCCTTTTTCGGTACAAATCAGCTATCGCAGTTTATGGATCAGACTAATCCCCTTGCTGAGATGACTCACAAGAGGAGGATGTCGGCATTAGGGCCAGGTGGTCTTACAAGAGAGAGAGCAGGATTTGAGGTACGTGACGTACATTACACGCATTATGGCCGTTTATGTCCGATCGAAACTCCTGAAGGTCCGAACATCGGTTTAATTTCCTCTCTTACAATTTTTGCAAGAGTCAACCGTTATGGATTCCTGGAAACTCCCTACAGGAAAGTAACCAAGGGCAAAGTAACTGAAGAAGTTGAATACCTTACTGCTGAGCAGGAGGACCAGTTTACAATAGCTCAGGCGAATGCCCCTATTACAGAACAGGGCAAATTCATAAATGAAAGAGTTAAGTCGAGACTTAAAGGTGAATTCCCTATAGTAACACCTGAAAATATTCAGTACATGGATGTAGCACCGGCTCAGATAGTTTCTGCAGCCGCAGCATTGATTCCATTCCTTGAGCATGACGATGCCAACAGAGCGCTTATGGGCTCGAACATGCAGCGTCAGGCTGTACCCCTACTCCGTCCTGAGGCTCCTTTAGTTGGAACCGGCATGGAGAAGAAAGTTGCAACGGACTCCAAGGCAGTTATTATTGCCGAAGAAAACGGAACCGTTGATTATGTAGATGCAACCAAAATAATTGTAAACTATGATATTAATCCTCATAGTATCGAAGCTCTAACGACTTTTGTTGATAAAAAGAGCGTCACCTATCATCTTACTAAGTTTCACGGTACAAATCAGGAGACAAGCGTAAACCAGCGTCCTATAGTCATGGGAGGACAGAAAATATCAAAAGGCGATGTTCTTGCTGACGGAACTTCAACCGATCATGGTGAACTTGCTCTCGGCAGAAACGTCCTGGTAGCTTTTATGCCCTGGCGGGGGTATAACTTTGAGGATGCTATTATAATAAGTGAAAGGGTGGTAAGCGAGGATGTTTACACTTCAATTCATATTGAAGAATTTGAACTACAGGTAAGGGAAACAAAACGAGGCGAAGAAGAGTTAACACGTGAAATTCCGAATGTAAGCGAAGAAGCTGTTAAAAATCTGGATGAAAATGGTATTATCCGTGAAGGTGCCGAGGTTAAAGAAGGCGATATCCTAATTGGAAAGATCACCCCGAAAGGAGAAACCGATCCAACGCCAGAAGAAAAATTATTGAGAGCTATATTCGGGGATAAAGCAGGTGATGTAAAAGACGCATCACTTAAAGCACCTCCCGGATTAAAAGGGACTGTTATTAAAACAAGATTATTCAGCCGGAAAAAAAGAGATAATGAATCCAAGAAAGTGGAAAAGAAACAGCTTGATAACCTTGAACAGTTACATCACAATAAAATTACAGATCATTACAGTAAGCTAATCGATAAGCTGACCCGGCTGACGGATGGAAATTCCACCACTGGTATCCGCGATCTTGACGGAAGCATCGTTTTAAGAAGCGGCACCGGTATAAAGGACACTACATTCGCTTCCATGGAAGATGTAACGAAACTGGATTATACTCTTGACTGGTTCGAATCTAAAAAATTGAATTCACACATCAGTACAGTTTACAAAAATTATTTTGATGTACTTGCAGAGCTTGAAGAAGAATACAAGAGAGAAAAGATTAAAATCACCAGCGGCGATGAACTGCCCCCGGGAATCGTCCAGCTTGCCAAGGTTTATGTTGCTAAAAAGCGCAAACTATCCGTCGGAGATAAAATGGCAGGCCGTCATGGAAACAAAGGCGTGGTTGCAAAAATAGTTCCTTCAGAAGATATGCCATTCCTTCCGGATGGTACTCCTGTGGATATAATTCTTAATCCTCTTGGTGTACCTTCAAGGATGAACCTTGGTCAGCTCTATGAAACTGCATTAGGCTGGGCAGGTAAGGTACTCGGAGTTAAATTCGCTACTCCAATTTTTGATGGTGCCAAGGTAGAAGATGTTGATGAATGGCTTGAAAAAGCAGGATTAGAAAGAGG
This sequence comes from Ignavibacteriaceae bacterium, assembly GCA_035260565.1. Classification (GTDB taxonomy): domain Bacteria; phylum Bacteroidota; class Ignavibacteria; order Ignavibacteriales; family Ignavibacteriaceae; genus DATFVA01. Next base: position 10,305 of record DATFVA010000042.1, read on the forward strand.
AAGCAAAACGACTTTATTTGATGGAAGATCAGGAGAGAAATTTCATCAGAAAGTCACTTGCGGATACATCTATATGCTGAAACTCAGCCACCTTGTTGATGATAAGATTCATGCAAGGTCGATTGGACCATACTCATTGATCACACAGCAGCCGCTCGGCGGAAAAGCTCAGTTCGGTGGTCAGAGATTCGGTGAAATGGAGGTTTGGGCCCTTGAAGGCTATGGTGCTGCCCACATTCTCCAGGAAATTTTGACAGTTAAAAGTGATGATGTTGCCGGTAGAGCAAAAGTATATGAAGCAATAGTGAAAGGTGAAAACCTACAGGAACCGAATATTCCTGAATCGTTCAATGTGTTAATTAAAGAGCTTCAGGGACTTAGCCTTGAAATCAAAATTAATTAACACTGTAAGAACAATTTTTCACTTAGAAATTAGGAGATAAAAAATGGCTTTTAGAATTCAAGAAAATGCAATGCGTGATATAACCAGTATCACTATTAGTCTTGCCAGTCCTGATGATATTCTTACAAGATCTTATGGTGAGGTTACAAAACCGGAAACAATTAATTATCGTTCTTTCCGCCCTGAAAAGGACGGACTTTTCTGCGAAAAAATATTCGGGCCCACGCGTGACTGGGAATGTTTCTGCGGCAAGTATAAAAGAATAAGATACAAAGGTATTATCTGCGACCGCTGCGGTGTTGAAGTTACCCAGAAAAGCGTACGCCGTGAAAGGATGGGGCACCTTGCCCTTGCCGTCCCGGTTGTTCATATATGGTTCTTCAGAGCACAACCATCCAAGATAGGCAACATACTGGGTATAAGTCTCAAAGAATTAGAGAAAATCATCTATTATGAATCATATGTTGTCATTAGTCCCGGGCCCACTGGTCTGAGCAAGAAAGATTTAATTTCAGAAGATCAATATTTCGAGGTATTGAACTCGCTTCCTGCAGGAAATGAGAAACTTGACGATGATGATCCCAAGAAATTTGTTGCGAAAATAGGCGGAGACGCTGTTAAAGAAATGCTGAAACAGACCAATGTTGAAACATTATCAAAGCAATTAAGAGCCCAGCTGAAGGAAGAAACTTCACAACAGAAAAAGTCTGATATTCTTAAGAGATTGAGAGTTTTAGAATCTTTTAAAGAAGAAGAATTTAAAGTACCTAATAAACCTGAATGGATGGTTTTAAGCTACATTCCTGTAATTCCGCCTGAACTTCGTCCCCTGGTTCCATTAGAAGGCGGAAGGTTCGCTACCTCTGATCTTAATGATTTGTACAGAAGAGTTATAATCAGGAACAACAGGTTAAAAAGATTAATCGATATTAAAGCTCCTGAAGTAATACTCCGTAATGAAAAAAGAATGCTTCAGGAAGCAGTTGACGCATTATTTGATAATTCACGCCGCGGAAGTGCAGTAAGAAGCGACAATAACCGCCCATTGAAATCCTTAAGCGATATGCTTAAAGGTAAACAGGGACGTTTCCGTCAGAACCTGCTCGGAAAAAGGGTTGATTATTCGGGACGTTCGGTAATTGTGGTTGGACCCGAGCTGAAACTTCACCAATGCGGACTTCCAAAAGATATGGCGGTTGAGTTATTCAAACCCTTCATAATCAGGAAGCTTATTGAGAGAGGGCATAACAAAACAGTTAAAAGTGCAAGGAAAGTTGTTGACAGAAAAGATCCGATAATCTGGGATATTCTTGCTAAAATAATTGAAGGACACCCGGTTCTGTTAAACCGTGCGCCGACGCTTCACAGACTAGGCATCCAGGCTTTCCAGCCGACCCTGATTGATGGGCGGGCCATCCAGCTTCACCCGATGGTATGTACTGCATTTAACGCCGATTTTGACGGTGATCAGATGGCCGTTCACGTACCTCTTTCATATGAAGCACAGCTTGAAGCTGCTCTCTTAATGCTGAGCAGTCACAATATACTTTCACCTCAGAACGGAAGTCCTATTGTAGTTCCAACTCAGGATATCGTGCTTGGATGCTATTACCTCACCAAATACCGCGAAGGTGAAAAAGGTGAAGGAATGGTATTCGGTTCTACGGAGGAAGTAATAATTGCTTATAACTCCAAAGTCATAGGATTGCATGCGAAGATTAAAGTAAAAATAAACGGCGAATTCACAGAAACCACAACCGGGAGGGTTATCTTCAACCAGATAGTTCCTAAGGAAATGGGTTACTTTAATCAGCTTTTGATCAAGAAAACCTTCGGCGGATTCATCGGGCAGATGTTCCTCAAATTAGGAAACAAAGTTACAGCCAAATTCCTTGACGATCTTAAAGATACGGGATTCCGGTATGCAACAGCGGGGGGATTATCAGTAAGCTACGGTGATATGATTATCCCTGAAGAGAAGATAGAACTTATAGGTAAAGCAAATAAAAAAGTTGAAGCGATTCTGAATGAGCATGAACAGGGTGTTATCACCGATGCTGAACGTTATAATAAAATTATCGACGTCTGGACTCATACCACGAACGATGTTGCACGCGCTCTTATGGAAAAGCTTAAAGCCAACAACAGCGGATTCAACTCTCTTCATATGATGGTTGATTCGGGTGCGAGAGGTTCACAGGATCAGGTTAAACAGCTTGCGGGTATGAGAGGTTTGATGATGAAACCTCAGAAAACATTATCCGGTCAGGCAGGCGAGATTATTGAGAACCCGATTGTGGCTAACTTCAAAGAAGGCCTTTCGGTACTTGAATACTTTATATCGACCCACGGTGCAAGAAAGGGACTTGCAGATACAGCGTTAAAAACTGCTGACGCAGGATATCTGACGAGAAGACTGGTTGATGTTTCCCAGGATGTTATTATCCGTGAAATAGACTGCGGGACAATCCTAGGTATTGAAATAACTGCGCTGAAGGATGTTGAGCAGGAAAGAGAGCCTCTGGGAGAAAGAATAACAGGCCGTGTTGCCCAGGAGGATGTTTATGATCCCCGGACTGATGAAATTATTATTCCTGCCGGCGAGCTGATCACTGAAGATATAGCTGAGAGAATTGAGGATTCCAATATTGACTCGGTTTATATAAGAACAGTACTTACCTGTGAAGCCAAACGCGGAGTTTGTGCAAAATGTTACGGCAGAAACCTTACCACAGGTAAGAGCGTTGAGATTGGAGAAGCTGTTGGAATAGTTGCTGCACAGTCAATCGGTGAACCCGGGACTCAGCTTACATTAAGAACTTTCCACCTTGGCGGTACTTCATCAAGAATTGCAAGCCAATCGCAGGTAGAAACAAACACTGAAGGCATTGTAAAATTTGAGCGAATTACCTTTGTTGAAAAATCCGATTTTTACGGTATGGTCAAAGTAGTAACCGGCCGCAGAGGAGTTATTGGTATTTATGACGACAATAATCGTCAGCTGAAAAAATACGATGTTCCTTACGGTGCGGAACTAATCATTAATGACGGAAGCAAGGTAAAGAAACGTCAGCCGCTGTATAATCACGATCCATATAACGCTGTTATTTTATCAGATATGCCCGGATTGGTTAAATTTGTAGATTTGATTGATGGAATCACTCTTCAGCAGGTTACCGATGAGCAGACTGGTCACGTACAGAAAGTAGTAATAGAATCAAAAGATAAAAACCTGACTCCAAGCATTGCAGTTGAGACGGAAGACGGTGTAAGGAAATCATTTAACCTTCCGACCAGGTCCTACCTTTCTGTAGAAGAAGGAGAGACCGTTCCGGCAGGTACAATCCTTGCAAAAATATCCAAACAGCAGACGAAGAGCCGTGATATCACCGGTGGACTTCCGAGGGTAACCGAACTTTTTGAAGCAAGAAGTCCACAAGAACCCGCAATCGTTTCCGAAATTGAAGGAACTGTAAAATTCGGTGCAAGGAAGAAGGGTTCACGTGAAATAATAGTGACTGCACCAGACGGATCAGATGAGAAAAAATACAATGTTCCTCTGGGAAAACATATCCTGGTTCAGGAAAATGATGAGATACCCGCAGGTGAAAAAATAACTGATGGACCAATTAACCCCCATGACATCCTGAAAATTAAAGGCACCAGCGCTGTACAGGAATACCTGGTAAACGAGATCCAGGATGTGTACCGTTTACAGGGTGTTAAGATAAATGATAAGCATATTGAAGTAATTGTAAGACAAATGCTGCAGAAAATTAAGATCGTTTCTCCCGGGGATACCCGTTTTCTGGAAGAGGATATTGTTGACAGAAATGAATTCATTGAAGAGAACAATACAGTATCTTCAATGGCATTTATTGAAGATAAGGGAGATTCAAGATACAAAGATGGTCAACTTATACCCAAAGCAAAGATCAGGGAAATAAACGCTGATCTTAAAAAGAAAAGCAAGAAACCAATAGTTTCCCGTGATGCTGAGCCGGCGACTTTTGAGCACGTTTTATTAGGCATAACCCAGGCGGCTTTATCAACCGAAAGTTTCATATCTGCGGCCTCGTTCCAGGAAACCACAAAGGTACTGGCCAATGCTGCTACCGAAGCAAAGGTTGATCACCTATTAGGCCTTAAAGAAAACGTGGTTATGGGTCACTTGATCCCTGCAGGCACAGGATTGAAAAAATACCATAACCTTATCCTGAAATCTCTGGAAACTGAAGCCGAAACGGAGGAAACTCCTGTGGAGGGAGCAGAAAAAGAGGTTCAGGCATAACCGATATTTGAGCTGTTTAATAATCCGGCTCACCAGTTAAAGGGAGCCGGATTTTTTTTGCATTTGCTAATCCAAAAAGAATAAGTATTTCTACGGTATTTCTTGACTAATTTTAACATAACAACTATATTTGAAGTCTGAAATTTTTTTAGATAGACAAGATTCAGGAGAAATTTGTGCCCACAATAAACCAGTTAGTACGTAAAGGAAGAACGCAGATATTAGCTAAAAATAAGGCTCCGGCACTTGAAGCATGTCCACAGAAACGAGGAGTATGCACAAGAGTTTACACAACCACTCCCAAAAAGCCGAATTCTGCTTTAAGGAAAGTCGCCAGGGTAAGGTTAACCAACAGTATGGAAGTTACAGCTTATATCCCGGGTGAAGGGCACAATCTGCAGGAACACTCGATCGTTCTTATCAGAGGCGGCAGAGTTAAAGATCTGCCCGGTGTAAGGTACCATATTATCAGAGGTACCCTTGATACCAGCGGTGTTGAAGACAGAAAAAAAGGAAGATCCAAATACGGTGCTAAAAAACCAAAAGCAAAATAATCTATGAGAAAGAAAAGAGCAGAAAAAAGATTTGTAAAGCCGGATCCCAAGTTTAACGATATACTTGTGGCAAGGTTCATAAACTCACTCATGTTTGATGGTAAAAAATCAAAAGCAAGAGATGTTGTATATGTAGCTTTCGAAATCATTGAAGACAGAACTAAAAAACCGGGACTTGAAATTTTCAAGAAAGCAATTAATAACACCCAGCCTCTTATTGAAGTAAGAAGCCGCAGGGTTGGCGGTGCAACATACCAGGTACCAACTGAAGTCAGGCCGGAAAGAAGATCAGCACTTGCAATGAGATGGCTGAAAACCTATGCCAGAGCGAGGAACGAAAAATCTATGTCAGGTAGACTTGCAGCTGAATTAATAGCTGCTTCAAATAACGAAGGATCTGCGGTTAAGAAAAAAGAAGATACGCACAAAATGGCCGAGGCAAACAAAGCTTTTGCTCATTTTAAATGGTAATAATAAAATCAAGAACAGATAATTATAAAAAGAAAAAGATCAGGATATAAATGTCAGGAAAACATTCGATAGATAAAGTAAGAAATATTGGTATAATGGCTCATATCGATGCCGGTAAGACCACAACTACCGAGCGTATATTATTTTATACCGGTCGTTTGCACCGGCTTGGTGAAGTACATGATGGCG
>DATFVA010000043.1:0-3701 GCA_035260565.1 Ignavibacteriaceae bacterium
GAAAATCTGCGGTGCCATCTTAATTTTAGAACGGCTTTTAATATACAATGCCCCAACTCCTTTAGGACCGTAAACCTTATGCGCGGAGAACGAAGCCAAATCTACATTTTCAATACTAAAGGGAATCTTACCGACCGCCTGAGCGGCATCAGTATGAAAAAAGACATTCCTCTGTTTACATAGGCTTCCGATTGTATTTATATCGTAGACATTTCCAATTTCATTATTTGCTGCCATAATTGATACTAGTATTGTATCTTTTCGTATAGCGTTTTCAAGTTCATCGATAGAAATTCTTCCAAAGTTATCGACAGGAAGTACCGTTACCTCAAATCCTTTATCAACGAGTGCCTTTAATGAGTCGAGCACGGCATTATGTTCAACAGCTGATGTTATTATGTGTTTTCCTCTGGCTCTATAGCTTTCAGAAATACCGAAATGGGCCAGGTTAATTGATTCAGTCGTTCCGCTGGTAAAAATAATCTCCCTGGGATCTGCGCCAATAAACTCAGCTACCTTACGCCGGGATAATTTAACAATACTATCGGCTTCCCAGCCATAAGAATGGTCCTTACTGGCAGCATTCCCGAATTTATCCTTGAACCAGGGAAGCATAGTATCCAAAACCTCCGGATCAAGGGGAGTAGTAGCATGATTATCGAGATAAATTGGGAATTTCATATTATAATATTCTTTATATAATCTGTATAATCTTCATATTTTGAAATACTTTATCTATTTCTCTCTGAACTTTTATCAAAGGATCTCTTATCATACAGCACTCAAAGTGACTGCAGTCCTTCTGCGAACTATTTTCGTTCATACAGTTAGTTATCTGGTAATTATCTTCAATCGCGCTAATGATTTCCATCAGTGAAATCTGCTCAGGTGCTCTAACAAGAGAATACCCGCCTCTTACACCCTGAAGAGATGAAACAAGGTTCTTTTTTACCAGCTGCTGAAGTACTTTTGCTACTAATTCATAAGGAATATCGTAATATTGTGAAATATCACGTGCAGTAGCATATTTACCATCAGAACTCATGGCAAGATATCTCATTGCCATTAAAGCATATTCGCTTTTTTTGGATAATTTGAGCATTAATATATAAGACTAAAATGGTCGGGTATAAAACTAAACAAATTGGCTGGAAAAATCAAATATTGATATTAGAAGCCTACAAATGATATCGAATATTTAGCTAAGTCTATTAATGGTGTGAAATATATACCCAGGATGATTATTGGAGCAAGAAGAATAAGCAGCATAACAATATTCGCAAAAGATACATTTATTAAAGGTTTTTCTACTTCCACTTTAACCAGGTACATATTCTTTAGGACTTTAATGTAGTAGTAAAGTGACACAACGGAGTTAAGAAGGGCTATAACCGCTACTACAATCATCTTTGCATCTACAAGAGCGATGAAGAGATACAGCTTCCCTATAAATCCTGCTGTGGGCGGAAGTCCTGTTAATGAAACAAGGAAAATGGCTATTGAAATCCCAAGCCAGGGAGAAGAATATCCGAGGCCCTTATAATCATCCAATTCTTCGGTCCCAAGTTTATTGGCAATAAGCATTACTACAAAGAATGCTCCGAGCGTCATAAAGGCATAAACGCCAAAGTAAACGAGGATTGCAACAAGACCCTGGTTAGAAAGAACCGCCAGACCTAGAAGTAAATATCCTGCGTGGGCTATGCTTGAATAGGCAAGGAGCCGCTTCATATTGCTTTGCCATAGAGCAGCGAAGTTTCCAAGCGTCATGGTAAGAATTGAAATTAGAACGAGTATTGATTTCCAATCAATCAGATTGATCATGTGCCAGTACCCGTTCTGATCTACACCAGCTACAAAAGTAATTCTGATGAACCTTATAAGGAGTGCAAAACCTGCAGCTTTACTTGCTATTGAAAGGTAAGCAGTAATAGCAACAGGTGCACCTTCATAAACGTCAGGTGTCCAGAAATGGAAAGGAGCGGCAGAAATCTTAAATCCGATACCCGTAAAAATCAGGAGTCCGGCAATAAGCGTGGTAAGCATATTATAAGTACCGCTTTGAAGAACCAGGTTTATCTGGTATATATTAGTAGAGCCGGTCATTCCATAAAGAAGGGAAATGCCGAACAGCATTATTCCACTTGCCACTGCACCGTAGATAATATATTTAAGTGAAGCTTCGCTATTCCTCATTGAATTTTGCGTAAATCCTGCCAGTACATAGGAAGATAAAGATACAAGCTCCAATGAAAGGTATATCAGAATCAGATCTGCAGCTGTTATCATAAAGAACATACCGAGGATCATTCCGAATATCAGGGCGTAGTACTCACCGTGCCGGTCAACACTCAGCTGCACTTCATCAGAATTAACTGAGAAGTAAACAATGAAAAGTGAGGATACGATTACAAGCAATTTGAAAAATGCCCCGAAGGAATCCACAGCTACCATTCCAAGTCCGCCCTGCGGCTTGCTTGCAAAGGAGCTTAATCCGAATTGATCTACTACAAAATAACCCGCAACCAGCAATCCTCCAAGGGCGATAAAAGGAAGAAGTTTTTTGTTTTTATCCATTATCAGGTCTACTAATACAATCAAGACAAGTACAGCTGAAATTGCCAGCTCTGGCTTAATCAGGGTAAGACTTTTAGTTATATAGTTGAGATCCATCATTTTTCAAATTCCATTATATATATCTTAGAATGATGCAAATTGACTGTAGATAGTCTGGGCATGTGCCATAAACTTAACCATCGCATTCACAGATGCATTCATAAGGTTTAACATAGCAGACGGGTAAACTCCAAGGAAGATCACAATTATGCTTAGCGGTACAAGCATTGCATATTCCCTGAAGGTAAGATCTTTAAGTGAAGACCATTTTTCTTTAAGGCTGCCAAGATAAACACGCTGGAATGTCCAGAGCATATAGCCCGCACCGAGTAAAATTCCGAGAGTTGAAATTATTGTAAGCACCCTAATACTTTCATTTCCGAAAGCACCGAGGAATACAAAAGCCTCAGAAACAAATCCGCTTAATCCCGGCAGGCCGATGGCAGCGAAGAATGCAAGAGTAGTAAAGCCTGAATAAACAGGCATTTGGTTTGCAAGTCCTCCGAAATCATCCAGTCCTCTTGTATGGGCACGGTCGTATACAACTCCCACAATTAAGAAGAGCATGGCCGTAATTGTACCGTGATTGAACATCTGAAGAATTGCGCCTGATATACCAAGTGTATTCAGCGAAGCAAGTCCGAGCATCACAAATCCCATATGAGATACTGATGAATATGCTATCAGCTTCTTGAAATCTTTTTGCGCCATTGCGCAGAGGGCGCCGTATATAATATTTATCATTCCGAAAAGACCGATATACCATACAAGCTGATGTGTTATATCCGGGAATATCGGGAAGCAGATTCTTATAATTCCATATGTTCCCATTTTAAGGAGAACGCCTGCAAGTATCACGCTTATGGCTGTCGGGGCTTCTACGTGTGCATCAGGTAACCATGTATGAAACGGGAACATAGGAATTTTAATAGCAAAACCTATAAATAAGGCGATATAAGCGATAAAACGCAGATTAGAAGGATTAAGAGGAGAAAGTATTCCTCCTGCAGTGAAATTTCCGGTATCCATCATTGAAAGCATGTTGAATGTAAAAACCCTGGTCCCGTCTGCCATTGTCTCCATCG
>DATFVA010000044.1:0-7766 GCA_035260565.1 Ignavibacteriaceae bacterium
CGCTTCACTTTTAACATCATGTATCTTATCGATCTCTCCTGTCCTTGTATCGATTGATACAATCTGCGCTACCTGTCCCGGGTAATCAATAGCACAGTAAATCTTATGTCTCGGCTGATTGTAGAATGCCCGCGACAAACCTCCCAGCGGTTTTGCCGATAACGGGCGGTATTCTGTAACCGGGTTGCCCTGCAGAATTTCAAGGTTTTTCTGCTGAAATACTTTCTCAAATTCAATCCATTGATTCCATGCATCAGAAAGCGGCAAATTATAAATCCGGTTAAAATCTGAGGTGAAGTAGGCATCACTGCCATCCCGCCTGGACGTCCATTCAATCAACTTTTCGGGGCCATATTTGAGTGCAAGGTAATTCATAAACCTTGTGCCGTATAAATAAGAATTAGCTCCAACCTGGAAATCAGTCTGGGTACCTTCCGATTCAAGACTCAGCAAGTCATAGATCGGTTCATTTTCAAGCACCTTGGTTCTGAAAACCATCTCATCATATCCTCCCATTGCGCGTCCTATACCCCCGGCCATCCAGGTCTCGAGATAAACCGCTATCCCCTCTTTCCACCAGCGGGGAGTACTTCTCCTGGGATCAGTAAGAAAGGCATATAAGATCGTCTCGGGATCATCAGATGATTCACCCACCTTACCGCCGAAAATTGTCCTGAAGAACCTGTCTCCTGAAGTAGACTGATCAAGCGTGACCATATGGACAAGTTCATGATTGAAGGTTGTATTGAACCTTTCATTTGCAGGAGCAGTTTCGTATTCATAATCGAGGGGTGCAACTGAAAGTATAATATGGTTACGGGGAATTGTTCCGGTCCCGGCATTTCCAAAATCGTTCAGATCGTAAACAAGTACAGTCGTCTTTTCATCGGTGTGGTAATCATATAATTTGCTATTCCAGCTTAATGCATTTTCAAAACACTGACCTGCATATTTTACAAGAAATTTGCCTGCTTCCCCGGTATAAATCAGTCGCATATTCGGGGTGTCATATTCATATAACTGCGCTTCTGCCTGCGGCGGAAAAGCGAGACAAATGAATAGAAATATATTTATAGAAATTTTTGGAAGGTGCGTTTTTGTGAAGCCCATAATTATGGTTTAGAAGAGTTTAAAAATATTAAAAGGAGAAACTGTTTTTTTCAAAACAGCTTCTCCTCAACAAAGGTCTGAATTTATTATTTGATTATTTGGTGATGCTTCTCCCGGATTCAATGTTTCTCTGTGCTTCAATGTTCCTCTGAGCATCCATATTTCTCTGAGCTTCGATATTTCTATCTGCCTCAGTCCTGAAAACTTCCGTTCTGAATGCACTGTTATCCCAGTATTTCATCAGGGCATCGCTTTGCACTGCTTTCATGAAGCCATCGCTTGCTGCAGCATTTCTGAACATCTCCTGCCTGAGCGCCATCTGGAACCCTCCGTCCTGGAAAATACTCCTTGCAGCATCAGTTCTGAATGCTTCAGTAAACTGACGATTATCGAGTAATTGTCTCATTGCTTCGCTTGTAAAAAGCTGTCTAAAGGATGCATCACGCATTGCCTCCGTAAAAGATGCATCATTGGCAACTTGTCTCAACGCTTCATTCCTTAGAGCCATACTATAATTTGCACCGGCCAGCTGAGTTCTTAACGCAGCATTTCTCAATGACATATGAAGTGATCCATCAGCAGCTATTTTTGCAAAAGCACCGCTCTCAACTATTTTTCTGAAATTTTCATTTCTTAATGCGTCAACCCAGTTTCTATTTGTCATTACTGTTCTGTACACTGCGCTTCTGGTTACTGCCTGCCTGAATGCAGGGTTCCTGTTGAATGTTGTCCTAAAAGCTTCGTTATCTACCGCAGTACGGAAATTCGGATCATTTATCAAGGTCTGGATCTTATCATTCTGGAGCAGCTGCTGAATGTCGCCTGTTTCTACTGCCACATCAGCCGAAGAAATTTGCTCTTTTTGATATTTCTTAACCTTCTCTACCCCGCCAATAGTACCTTCCATATTGGAACTAATAACAGGCCATGGATAAAAAATGGCAAAGTATAAGATCATTACGGCCGCTATAATAGTTCCTCCCAGCAGTACCTTTGACCTTTTCCCAAATTTTTGTTTTGTTCCTGACATAGTAGACCTCCGCGAATTTATTATTAATGATTTATTCTGTTCCTGTGCTTTCTATAATTACATCTGAAAAAAGAAAAAGTTGGTAAAGGTTTGTACCTTATTTTATTTCGGACCGGGAATCTGCTTGATGATGGTATTTTCTCAATTATTTAACGAAAATTCAGTTTCATAAACTGTAGTTCCGGACTGCAGAATTTTGAGATACAGGGGGGAGATCACTTTGCTGGTTGCCGCAAATTTAATGCTATAGAGCTGTTTCCCGGAACTTATTAGTTTCGTATAATCTTTGCCAGTAGAAAGGTTCATACTGCCGGCTGCTGCCGGCTCAAGGTTCATAAATTGCACCTGGTCAGGATATGAGATCACAAAATCAACGGGTCTTGAAGAATATGAGTTTACGTCTATCCAGAATTCGTTTCCTCTTTTCAAAATTGTGATATTTCCGGTAAGGCCGCTATAGTTAAGCGGGATATTCTCAAGAGTGACGAAGTTTTCACTTAACCCTATTGTTCCGGAGATTTCGTCGGGTACTATTTTACTTTGAGTTACCATGACCAGTGAATAAATTAAGATCCCTGCAAGGAGCCCCGCGGCAAAGGTAAATGCATATTTTATATTTAAAGAACGGATAAAGCCGCCGGTTCTGATTTTGCCAGGTTTGTCCGCATATTTATTGAAGTTAATTGAGTTAATGATACGTTTCCTGAGATTTTCTGAGGGGATAGGATCCTCCAGATGCTTCAGGGCCTCTGTTGCAACAAACAGCTCATCATAATATTCTTTCGCTTCCCAGTTTCCATCTAAATAATCCTGAAGCAGGCGTTTTTCTTCAGAGCTGATCAGGCTGTCCAGATCTCTGTTCATTAATTCTATATATTTCTTGTCAATCATTTCTGAAAAATCTTATTTTTTATCAAAACTTCCTTTAAAATTTGTCTCCCGGTAAATAACCTCGATTTTATAGTCTTTTCGGGCACACCGAGAAGTTCACTAATTTCTTTATATGAGTAATCCATAAAATGTTTAAAAACAAGCGGCACTCTATAAAGTATATCAAGTTCCATTAATGCGATTTCAATCTTTTCTCCAAGTTCACTTCTGGCATAAATCTCATCAGGATTTTCAGCTGCTGAACTATATTCTTCGTTTAACTTTTCAGTATAACTTAGTTTTTTAGATAAATTAAGCGTCTCATTTACAGCAATTCTGTACAACCAGCTGAAAAACTTAAATTTTGGATTAAAGGATCCAAGGCTTTCGTAAGCCTTGACAAATACAATTTGCGTGATTTCTTCTGCATTATCATCATCATGAAGTATCCTGTATGCCAGACGGTAAATTGTTTTGTAATATCTATCCACAATTTCTTCAAAGGATTTCTGGCTTCCCTGAAGACTTTCTTTTACAAGATCCTTATCATCTTTATCCATATTAATTACAATTCAGAAGTAAGAAAGTTGGTAGGAATTAAAATTATTTTATTCAACAATGGTAAATATGCCGTCAAGTTTGGAATACTTAAAGACTTCCCGGACATGTTTATTCAGATTTTTCAACTGCACTGAGTGCCCGGAACTTTTCAGCCTGGTATAGAGATGAAGTAATGATCCCAGGCCAGCACTGGATATATATTCAAGATCCTGAAAATTGACTACACAGTCATCAGACACCGCATCAAGCACTCCCTTTACCTTGTCTATCTGAGCAGCATCAAACCGGCCTGATATAACAACTTCATTTTTATTTTCAAGATTTATGTTGAACATAATTGCACCTTAATATAAAAATTTGAGCTCAATTCTGAGTTTTATATATCTTACAATCTTCTATAATATAATAATCAATAAACCAGGAGAACCGAACAGTGAACCTGGAGCATATAACATATACCAAACAGGGGTGAATGAATCAAAATCTACTTCTCTTTTGGATCAAAGTCAATTTTAATCTAATGATCAATGGCACTCATTATTATTCTATCCTGACAGCCCTCTGTCAAAATTATCTGCCGTTCGCAAATCAGGACTACCTTAATCATTAATAATTATGTATAATAAACCCTTAAAAATAAAAGGATACGGAATGAGTAAAATAAACGGTTATGAGACGCTTGATCCGGATAACTGGGATGATTTACGTTCACTGGCCCACCGTGTAGTGGACGACGCGATCAATTATATTGAAAAAGTAGGAGATAGACCGGTATGGCAGCCATTCCCTGAAAATATTAGCTCCAGGTTTCACAATCATGCACCCTGGAAGCCTGCCACACCAGATGAAGTATATAATGAGTTCCTCGAAACGATATTCCCTTATCCAATGGGTAATATTCATCCCCGGTTCTGGGGCTGGTATATGGGAAACGGCACGTTCTTCGGCGCACTTGCTGAATTTCTGGCGGCTGTTATGAATTCTAACCTTGGAGGAGGGCAGCATGCAGCTCCCATCGTTGAAGAACAGGTTATTAATTGGATGAAAGAGATGCTCGGTCTGCCTGGAAATTCTAGCGGACTGCTTGTAAGCGGTGGTTCGATGGCAAATTTCATTGGACTGACAGTTGCAAGGAACACCAAATCAGGATTTAATGTCAGGGAATCGGGAATGCAGAATGCCCCGCAGTCGCTTATCGTTTATGCATCAACGGAGGTCCACAGTTCAAATCAGAAAGCTGTGGAATTGCTGGGACTCGGCAAAAATAGTCTTCGCTACATTCCGGTGAATGAAGATTATACGATTAACCTGGAAGTATTAAAATCTGCAATTAAAAAAGATCGTGAAGATGGAAACAAACCGATCTGCATCATTGGTACTGCAGGTACTATTAATACCGGAGCAATTGACGATCTGGAAGCAATAGCATACATATGCAATAAGGAGGATCTCTGGTTTCATGTTGATGGTGCTATAGGAGCCGTGGCAGTATTGGCATCAAAAGTTAAACCCCGTCTGACAGGTATAGAAAAGGCTGATTCAGTAGCGCTCGATCTACATAAATGGATGCATATTCCTTTCAAAGCCGAATGCGTACTGATAAAACATGAGAATGAACACCGGTCTGCTTTCTCCCTGACCCCTGAGTACCTTGCTCACGAAACCCGCGGCCTTCCCGGCGCCAGCCTCTGGTTTTCTGATTACGGCCTTGAACTCTCCCGAAATTTCAGGGCTCTGAAAGTATGGATGTCAGTTAAAGAACATGGACTTGAAAAATTCGGCAGACTGATTGACCGCAATATAGATCAGGCTCATTACTTTGGAGATCTCGTAGAAAAAGATCCTCTTTTAGAACTTGTTGCCCCTATCGGAATGGATATAGTTTGTTTCCGGTTTAACCCCGGAGGGCTGAATACTGAACCGCTTAACAAGTTAAATAAGGAGATATTATTCCAGCTTCACGAAAAGGGAATAGCGGTTCCATCTTATACTACCCTAAAAGGGCAATACTGTCTGAGAATAGCTATAGCTAATCACCGCAGTAAGTATGAAGATTTTGATCTTCTCGCAAAAGAAGTAGTAAGAATCGGGAAAGAAGTTTTAGCAGGAACCTGATTGCATTATTCTGTGTGAAGAATTACAGGATCGCAATATTATGAATAGAAATTTAACCATTCCTGAAATAAACTCTATATGCTGACTTCTCAGGATATCTTATTTTAATAAAATTAGTTTCCTGGAGGTTGAATAATTTCCTGCACTCAGCCTGTATATATAAACTCCGCCCGGCAGTTTATCTCCGTTAAACTTAACTGTATGCCTTCCCGCTTCCATGTACCTGTTTACAAGCGTAATGATTTCCATACCGAGAACATTAAATACTTTCAGGTTAACAAAATTATTCGATGGTAATTGATAATTTATAACAGTTTCAGGATTGAAAGGATTTGGATAATTCTGCTCAAGATTGAAAGCCGTGGAGCTATTAATAACATTTACATTAATTATGCTGCTGTATTTAAAACCGCCGCCGAAGTCCAGTTGTTTTAACCTGTAACCGTATTTGCCTTCCAGTACATCTTTATCAGTAAATGAGTATGAATGATCTGAAACTGATGTGCCGTAACCTGCTGTATACCCGATCTTTACCCATTTATAAAAATCATCTGATCTTTCTACTTCAAATCCCTTGTTGTTCGTTTCTGTCCCTGTAATCCAGTTTAACTGAACATTACCATTTAACAATTCTGCATTGAATGAAATTAATTCTACAGGAACTGCTGATTCAAATGAAAAGTCTGCCATTACAGGCAGATGGTCTGAAGAATAATGAAGAGCATCAGCAATCTCCTGTCCAACTGCCAGGTTAGGCGGCTGATTAATTGAATCGTTATAATGAAGCCCGTCGTTGCCGTAAGGGATATACGAATTATAAACATAATGAACCCCTCCTGTGTCTATAATTCCCTGCGACATAAGTATCATATCAAACCGGTCATCCAATCCACCGTTAGCACCGCCTCCGAACTGTCTTGTCCGCGTAGACTGTGTGTGAAAAGGAGCATAAGCAGGATCATTCCAAATACCCGGCATGTTAAAAATATCTACGAAATAGCCGGGATTCGACTGATCGGTAAGAGCACTATATGCAGGTTCAGAGGATCCGTAAATGTTAAAATCGCCTGTTACCATGAAAAATGAACCGGGCGGAAGTATAGCCGTAACTCCCCTGAGAACATTGACTTCCGCGAGTCTCTGCTGTTCATTTCCGGAGCCTGAGCTCGCTTTTAAATGAACGGCATATATTCTTATGGTGTCGCCGGAAGAGTTTTCCACCAGCTTGAATTCCGATATATTACGAAGGTCCGTAGTAATAGGTGTATTACTGATAAAAGTAAAATAATCTGATTTAAAAAAGATCTCATTATCCGTATCGGGACCATCAATAAAGATTCCTGCCTCATAACCGCTGAAAGCCGGCAGAAGCACATTATTCAGAAAACCATCTACACCTGTCTGGGAGGTCATTTCTTCACAAACTAATATGTCGGGCATAGCCGCTGCCATTGTGGTTCTGAAATACGGGTTGCGCATTGTAGTATCATTGCCGGGGTAATTAAGCAGGTTATAGTTCATTATTGTATATTGGGTCTGAGCAGATAATACTACCGGTATAGAAAACAAAAGAATGCATAAATACTTCTTCATAATACTTCTAAATTAATTTTTAATAATACCGGTCAAACAATTGAAACCGGAAGCCCTGAGGAATGAGTATAAGGAAAGAGATATCGGACCGGATAAAGTTAACAAAAGGAAATATTATCTGCTATTATATTATTGATAATTATTAATTATTAAGGACTTAACTAATTAAATTCCGGTTATATCTATGAAGACTTATAATGTAACACTGATAGAAAGAATCCGCGAAGAATGTATAAAAGAATTTATACGAGCTTACGAGGAAGGCGGAATAAAAGGACTCTGTGAAGACGGCAGGATTGAGTATGCAGTCGATGCAGTCAGATCACTCGACTTTAATAAACTTTTAATCGAAGATTAATGGTATATCCCAGCGGGACTTAATGCATCAGACAGCAGAATGGATTAAAATATTTGGTTACTTCGCTCCATTTCCCGTAGAGACATACCTTAATTTACCCCCTCTTACTACTTTACATAATTTTGCTGG
>DATFVA010000045.1:0-30345 GCA_035260565.1 Ignavibacteriaceae bacterium
GGTCAAGGCGAGTGATACTTTGCCCGTATTTTTTTGAAAGCTGATCAAGCCAGACGGGCGTATTCTTTGCCAGCATTACAACGCGGGGCATCCATTCAATATCTGCAGTAAATCTTTCGTATTCAGATTGGAAATAATTCAATTCATCAGGTGTAAGATTTTCTCCTGCTTGCAGCCGGGCACGCAGCTTTTTGAAATACTCTTCGTCAAATTCATATGTCGGTACGGGCGGGGTGCCTTTTTCACCGCCGCCATGCTGTATAAAAAGTTTATAGTCTTCATGAATCAGATCCTTCCCGCCTAGAATCCTCCTGCCGAATTTATCATAAATGAATACACCCCATTCTTTAAAAATAAAGTCGAGTTGTCCTTCAAGATTATATGGGTTGCTGATAATGGGTTCCCGTAGAAACTGGAGTAGAGGGAGGTTGTTCTTCCCGAATGATTTTTCTGTAATAAAGAATTTATCGGTCTCATCAAGAAAGTTCAGGTATTTTGTTTTTTCAGCGAGAGGTTTATCGGTACAAAGATCTGAAAGATTTGAAACTGCAGGATTGTTATTCTGAAGATTTAAAAGAATAATCTCTTCCACAAGCAGTTCCCGGTTTGTTTTATTGCCGGTTGTCCCGATCAAATAGTCTTCCGGTTTCATGTTACCTTTGTATACCTCAAGCGGGGGGAAATCATTTATGAAACTGAGAAGAACTTTATCCGTTTCTTCGAGAGTTAGATTTTTATTAAGATGTTTCAGATTTCGTGCGAACACCCCGGGATTGACCTTCTCTTCATAATACCCAATCAGGTAGTGTAGTATTTCATGTATCAGTCCCAGTGCATTTACCTGTCCGGGAGTCGTTTGTTGATGCTGTCCGGGTTCATTTTCCTTTATTTTATTTATCTTATCAGCCAGTTTCCTTGCGGATGTAAAATCAGCAACTATAAGGTCGCCGGTAATTGTAAATAAATTATGGTCAAGCTGATATTTTTTTCGTGCAGCTGCAGATGTATGAAATTCAAAAGTTATATCTTTTCTGATATCCTTCACAGAATTGTCCAATTGGTTAAGTGGGAATTTGTCTCGTTTAATTGTATTAAGATATAAAATATCCCTTACGAATAAAAATATGACTGATCTGGTTCACAGTCTAAGGGTAATAAAAAAGGGACTTAAGCAGGGTGATATGCGCAGCTTGAACCGACCCAGGTTTTATTCTTATTAAAATCTACGCCCATCATGGCCCCTTTACTCATTCTAACAAGATTGTTAACAAGCATGGGTTTATCCTGCCATATAAACATCATCCTTATTTCAATTTTGGAGAAATCACTCCCCGGAGTTTCGATGACAGGAGCATATTCAATTTTCTTCTGAAGAATATAGTTTTTTTTATCCTTTATGCTGTCAAGCAGCTTCCGGGTAACATTGATTTCAACTCCAAGTCCTGCAAATGAGAATAGCGGCTTCAGTACATAATTCTGAAGGTTATCGGGATATTCTTCGAGATCTTCAAGGTAATAACACTCAGGAACGTAACGGCTTTTAAGAAGGGGCAGTGAATACTTACTGACTTTAAAGAACCAGTTTGGATGACCGGCCCAGCCGACGTGCAGATCTTCGGTCAGACTGAAGTTTAATTTTATGTTCTTTCTTATAAGTTCATCAAAAATGACACGGTTGTATATCTTGGTTACCGGCACAAGTTTGTTTCCATCCTTATAATACAGGTGTTTGCCTTCTTTTATAAGACCGGTAATGCCGATTGTTTTTACACCAAAGAATTTTTCCGTTGCGGCAAAGTCTATCCTTGTCTTCTGGTTTTCAGGCTCAATTTCCATCAGGATCACGTTCTCAGGATCAGCTTCTCCTACAATAGCATCTCGCAATATTTTTAAGTAAGTACCTTCAGAAAGGCCGTCAAAATAAGGAGTAAAGTTTTCAGGGATAGGGAAATGACGTCTCAGAAGCCGTTCATAATAAGCCTGGTATGCATAAACGGTCGGGAATCCTTGTAATTCGATCAACTGCGGCACCGGTTTGCCGTTCCCGTTAGTACAGACCGCAAAATCAATCGAGAGAAAGAGGGGATGATCATCTTCTCCCGGAACAGATAATCCTTCAGGTATTGCACCGGCTGCACGTTCTTTGAAATCGTCTGTCTTAATCTGCTGTACTATGCCGTCTGATGCCTTTATCAATTCATTCGTAAAATCCCTTGTGAGAAATACAGGCGTTTCTGATATCCTGAAATCTGCAGGGTACTTCAGCCCGGTATTTATATCCCGGATAAATTTATCATACTGCTTCTGTGAGAAAGTACGGTTGAAATCTTTTCTTAACTGAGGTATCATATGCAGGACTATTCCGGATAGACTGTATTTAATTCTTTAATAGCCCGGTTCAGAAATCCGGGTAGGATGGTTTCCCTTGTGAGTTTAAGTTTATCCTTATCATTCAGCCAGCCGAGCATCTCATCATATTTACGCGGGCCGAATAAATCCACTACCTGCTGTTTCCTTTCATCCTGCCTGAAATGGTAAAGCATACTTTCAGGATCGGCTTCAGGGTGAAACTGGGTGCCTATCATTTCATCTGATAAACGTATTGCGGTCATTGCCTTTTCCTTTTTTGCATCAATAACAGGGACTTCATACGAAAGAATCTTTGCTCCTAATTCTGAAAATATTTTGCTGTCCGGTTCCGTAACCTGGTACTGCCTTATGTCTGCAGCATAGAAAGGATCCGGCAATGAATGAAGAAGGGGATCATTCATCCCGTCCCCGGTTTTGGAAAAGGGGAGGAGGCCAAATGAAGTCTTCTCTCTTTTTGATACTGTGCCGAGCTTAAAAAATCTGCTCATCATCTGGAATGAATGGCATATAAAGAAAACGTATTTTTTCTTAGCGTGATTCTGCTGATTATAGTTCCATAACTTATCTATCAGTCCGAAATATATTTTCTCCCATTCTGAACCTTCTCCTTCGAAGGGACTGCCGGGACCCCCGGAAGAAATAAATATATCGTAATCCATCCCGGGTATCTCATTCCTGTAACGGGTATCGAAAACATCGAATTCCGTTTTAGAGCCGTTATTATTCATCCCGGAAAGGATATCTTTTATACAGCGTATTCCTTCATTTTTTTCATTGTTATAAAGATCAATCACTGCAGCTTTTATAACCGGCGCCAAACAATCTCCTTTTTTATTCTGATATTTAATTAGTCCAGGTCGAGACCATGATGAGTTTCATCAATTATAAAATCGACTACATTTTTAGGATCGTAAGACTGATCCCATACCTCAAGCTGCCTGTCTGCTCCTGTTCCGTTCTCACAAATTGTTTTTATATAATTAATCTCTTTTCGGGAACCAAGCCCATCCACTACATCATCAACAAATTCAAGAAGTTCATCAATAAGTTTTATTGTATCAACTTCAGTCTGTTTACCGAAGTCTATCATCTTACCCTGTATTCCGTACCTGGCCGCGCGCCATTTGTTTTCGGAGATCAGCGCTCTCCGGTAAAGTCTGAACCCGAGGTTCTGCTTTACAAGCTTATGAAGTTTTGCCACTACCGCCTGCATCAACGCGGCAAGGGCTATAGTTTCATCCACGCGCATCGGGATATCGCAGACGCGGAATTCAAGTGTTTCAAATATCGGGTGAGCGCGAATATCCCACCATATTTTTTTTGCATCGTCAATGCACTTTGTCTTGATAAGCAGCTTAATAAAATTATCGTACTCGGAAAGACTGTTAAAATAATCAGGGATCCCTGTGCGGGGAAAACGGTCGAATACCTTGCTTCTGTAGGATTTAAACCCGGTGTTTCTTCCAAGCCAGAAAGGTGAGTTGGTAGATAAGGCAAAAATATGGGGGAGGAAATACCTGGCGGCATTCATTATATGGAGTGCTGTTTCGCGGTCATCAACTCCGACATGAACATGCAGACCGAAGATCAGGTTAGCCCTGGCAATCTGCTGCATATCAGTTACAATTGTTTTATAACGGGGATGGTCTGTAATCTTCTGGTCTTTCCAGTGTGAAAACGGATGCGTGCCGGCAGCAGCTATTCTCAGTCCTTTATTCATAGCCAACTTAGCGAGGCTGCTCCTTAACTTAGTAACCTGCTCTCTCGCCTCGTGGATGTCACCACAGACATTTGTTCCAACTTCTACGACCGACTGGTGCATCTCAGGTTTAACATTTTCAGCAAGGATCATCTTACCGTCTTCGAGTATCTGCTGAATATGGGAACGCAGCTCCCGTGATTCGGGGTCGATTATCTGGAATTCTTCTTCAATTCCTAATGTGAATAATCCTGGTTCAGCCATAGCAATTTATCTTTTCTGTCTGAAATTATTTCAAACTTTTAGCATTTACAAAGGAGTCAATAAAATTACCCCAGGTTAAATTGTTCCTGCCGGGATTATGTTCCTTTGCTTTTCTTATCGCCATCTGAGCGGAGGCTTCAACTATCCACTCAAAATTATCTTCCCCGACCGAATTAATATCCGCATCAGGGGCAGGATTGCAGAAGTCTATTGCATACGGAACGCCTTCTCTCATTGCGATCTCCACGGTATTAAAGTCATACCCGAGTGCGTTATTTATTGAAAGAACCGCTTTCTCAACCTGGTTAAGTATTTTCTTTTCTGTTTTAACTGCTCCCTTAACATAACGGAGGTGATGAGGCTGACGCGGATCGTACTCCATTATATGAACATCCTTCCGGTCAAGACAATAACACCGGAAGTATGTATCGAATACTATCTCCTCCTGCAGCATCATTACCAGCTGACCTGTTTCATTATATGCTTTAAAGAAATCATCTGCATTATTCAGTTTATATACGTTCTTCCAGCCTCCGCCGGAAAATGGTTTAAAGTAAGCCGGAAAACCGACATAATCAAACATCCCCTCCCAGTCGAGAGGATATGCAAGGTTGCGGAACGAATTTTCATTTGTATCTGCCGGATGCTGGTTTGAGGGAAGCAAAACAGTTTTAGGTACTGCCACATCGAGTTTTGTCATCAATGCATTGTTGAAGAATTTATCATCTGCTGTCCACCAGAAGGGGTTATTGATAACTGCAGTACCCGAGAGGGCAGCATTTTTAAGCCATGCACGGTAGAAGGGAACGTCCTGTGAAATACGGTCGATTATTACATCATAACCGCATCCTTCACCCTGGGGAACCTTATCTATCCTTACATACTCGGCTGTAATTCCCGTCTCTTTCTTTGAATTTACTCTTTCTACAAAAGCAGGGGGATAAGTGTTTTCCTGCCCGAAAAGAATTCCTATTTTTTTCATAGAAAAAAAATCCTGTTTGATTGGGTAAAAAATCGAAATGTTTGTAAACCTGGAATTAAAGTAACTATTCCTGAATTGAATTACAATCCCGGCAATAAATGCTACTATGTGATCTGCGAAAGGTAATCAGAAAACATCTGCCGCCACCATGGCCAGTCGTGCCCGGCGCCATGCCTGATATCAAGCCAGTGCCGAATACCTTTAGATTTAAGAATGTTTGATAGGTTTAAGTTATCCTGCAGGCAGATATCCTGGTCTCCGGTTCCCAATACTATACCCATATTGCGTATTCTGCTGAGGTACCATTCATCGTTAAGGTTCGGGAGATAATCAGGCGGATTATTTAAGTAGCAGTTCTCATCATAATAACCCATAATGAACTGTTTTATATCATAAGCTCCGCCCAGGCAGAATAGGTAGCTTACTTTATCAGGGTAGCGGAAAGCGAAGTTGGCGGCGTGATAAGCTCCGAAGCTTGCCCCTGCAAGGGCTACTTTATTAAAGCCTGAATCATGTTTTGCAAATTCTATTACGTCATTAAGGATTACTTTTTCATAGCCATTGTGAGTTTTTACCCGGTCAGCAGGATGAATAGAATAGTTGTACCAGCTGTCTGAATCAACGCTGTCCGGACAATATATCTTCACCCGGCCTGATTCGATAAGATGAGATGCCGATGCTATCAGACCAAAGTCCTTAAGCTCATAGTATCTTGCCCTCGAAGTAGGGAATGCGATTACAGGATATCCGGAATGTCCGAACACCAGAAGTTCAAATTCGCGGTTAAGATAGTTGGTGAACCATTTATGATATTCTTCTTTCATTCGCGCTCCGGATGGTGAACAGGAACAGCTTGCCGGTTTAGATTATTGGCTGCAAATATAGGAAAAACAGGTATGAATTCAACCGACTATCTTTTTAGTCTGAAGTTTGTTTCGAACGAGTTTATCAAATCGAGATATTTTTCGAGATATTTCGGAAGGAGATAATTCTTCTTAACAGATTCCCTGGCCTTTTTCCCCATACTTATGCGTAACTTTTTATTTTTAAGAAGGTCGACTATCCTTTGAGCAGTTTCATCCTGTGAAGAAACCAAAAATCCATTCTCACCATCTTTTATCTGGTATCTTATACCTCCGACATTCCCTCCGATGACAGGGGTCCCTTTCCACATTGCTTCAGTGACGGTAAGACCAAATCCCTCACGCTTCGACTTCTGCAGAATTACAGCCGATTTTCTCTGAAGAGCATTCACAAGCGCAGTATCCTGCTTGCTCAGAATAATTATTCTCTCCTCTCTGTGTTTAAGCATGGCACGATATACTTCTTCACCTTCCGGATCGTCGGTTGCAACGTTTCCAAGGAGTACAAGCGTTGCTTTTACTTCCTTCCGTGCCTTTTTAAAGGCCTTTATTACACCTTCAGGATCCTTCCATTTATCGAACCGTGAGACCTGCGCTACTATCGGCAGGTCGGTAGGGATTTCATAATAAGCAAGCCTTTCATTTACTTCACTTTCGCTCATCTCCTTATTAGTAAGTGAGAAAGGATTTATAGCCGGCTGGAAATATACCTGGGGAGTCTTCAGTTCCTGTTTATACTCTTTAAGAGTATAAATGACCGCATCATATTTTTCTATAAAACGTTTCAGATAATTCCACAATTCCATATTTGGCTGGGTAAGGTCAATATGGCAGCGCCAAATCCATGGACCGCGTTTTGTGTAATGCTCTATCATCGGAAGCGGCTGAGGATCGTGAATGATTACAACATCGTGCTTAAGATGATTTCTCGCAGCATTTTCAGCGATCACCTGTTCGTATATATTGCGTTTCGTTTTAGTAAGATTGATTTCACCCCCCTGCAGTGCATTATGCATTTTCTTTGTTATACTGAAAAAGTCGGGTGAGCCCTGAATTACGCGCCAGCCTGTAGTTATGCCCACGTTATTAAAGAGGAGTACCAGGGAAGATAAAAGCTGTGCAACTCCTCCGCCATAAAAAGTTGAATTGACACAGACTACATGCCTGTCGTGAAGCGGTCTTGCTTTGTTTAATATTCTTTCTATAGCTTCAGCGCCTATATATTTTTCATATTCTTCAAGACTTGTATCATTCCTTACTATTTTATCAGCCATTCTACACCTGGATTATCCTTAATTGTTTTTATATAAAATACTTATGAAGATGACAAAAACAATTTTTTAATAAAATGTGATAAGAAATTTGAGGGAAGTCACAACAAGATATTTTTTAAGCTGTAAAGTTCCATCCAAAGTTTTTAATGATATCAAATATTTTGCCAGGATAATCGTGTGCATTAAATAATCACGTTATTCAGCGAGGAAATTTAACCCGGGAGAAGAGCGTATTACGCCGGTATTATGCCCGGAGTTAGGACGATTCAAGGACGGTTCAATGATAATTTCGGGGGGTAAATTGATGAATTATTATACAGTAATTTGATTGGCGAATTTAGTGAAGTTAATGAATTAATTTAACGGATCGGCAGATTAATAATTCAGAACCAAATACTTATTTATTACGGATATATTATATAGTTTTTTAAGATGAAGAACAACCCGCCAACATACAATTTGATGAGGCTTGGGGCATCATTTGTTTATTAATTCATGCAATCTTTCTTCCAATAACTTCAGCTATTGCTTTTACCTGTTTCATCAGGACAGTGAAGTCATCGGGAAGGAGGGCCTGGGGACCATCGGAGAGTGCATTTTCCGGATCGTGGTGTACTTCTATCATTAAGGCATCGCAGCCTGCAGCAACAGCAGCACGCGCCATCGGCAGTACTTTATCACGCATTCCTGTAGCGTGGGAAGGATCTGCAACAACCGGTAAATGACTCCTTTTATGGATCACCGGTATGGCAGACAGATCAAATGTATTCCGTGTATTCGTTTCGAAAGTTCTTATACCTCTTTCACAAAGCATAACCTGCTCATTTCCATTAACCAGGATATATTCTGCAGACATGAGCAGATCGTCAATTGTTGCTGCAAGTCCTCTTTTGAGCATAACAGGTTTGGAAGCTTTCCCGATCTCACGGAGAAGAGAGAAGTTCTGCATATTTCTTGCGCCGACCTGGAAGATATCGGTATATTTTTCAACGAGCGGAATATGATTTATTTCGAGTACTTCAGTAATCATTAAAAGATTATTTTCATCAGCGGCCCTCCGCATCAGTTTAAGACCTTCCTCGCCGAGACCCTGGAATGAATAAGGTGAGGTACGCGGCTTAAATGCGCCGCCCCGCAATATTTTTGTCCCGGCTTTAGAAACAATTTCAGCAATCTTGAATATTTGTTGTTCACTTTCAACCGAGCAGGGACCAGCCATCACGATGACTTCATTTCCGCCTATTTCAACATCTTTTATCTTCAGTACAGTATCCTCTTTTTTATACGACCTGCCGGCAAGCTTAAACGGTTCGGTAATACGGAAGACATCTGCAACTCCGTCAAGGATCTTAACCTTACGTATATCGAACTCGGGCCGTACACCTATTGCACCGAGAACAATCTGTTCATCACCGGTGGATTTGTGTACAGAGAATCCGAATCCTTCAAGGCGGCTGATAACATTTTCTAACTGGGAATCACTGACGTTCTTTTCGAGTACAACTACCAAAATAAAACTCCGCAATCATCTTAATGAAATTTCTTTTCCCCGGCAGTTACCGCAAGGTCAAGGTGATCCTCTTTGGTAGGTATGGCGCATGAATATCTCGCACTGTATGCACAGTAAGGATTGTAAGCCAGGTTAAAATCGACAGTGTAAACATAATTACTATCAGGGTTTATATCAAAATCTATGTAACGCCCGACACCGTATGTCTCATCGCCGGTTGTCCTGTCTGTAAACCATATGCTGTAGTATGCTTCTCCCTGTGTTGTAGTTCCTTTATATACATTAACTTTGTAAGGCTGACTATTAAAGTCAAAATTTATATAACCATAACGAATGGCTTTTCTCTCTTCACCTTTGGTTCCGTATACTGAGATAGTATCTTTATCAGGATACACATAGAGTTTACTTTTAAAAACAAAAGAAGGCTCAACAGGATAATAATTCAGCGGCTCAAAATTTATTGTCGAATCCTGGTTGAATGGTGATTCAGGGTTATTTCTCATATAATCGTTCTTTTCCTGTCTGTACTGCTGAACTTCCTGCATATACTTTTTCTCGTCGGGGTTATGTTTATCGCCGCAGGAAATGAACAATAATGAGAATAAAATAATTCCGGGAGTTAATATTATTTTCATCAGGTTTTCTCTTTCACTTTCTTTTTTAGTTCGCTCAGTTTATTAAGCGCCTCAAGGGGAGTAAGATTATTGATTTCAATTTCCTTTATTTCATTCCTGATTTTATCATCCTTTACCTCAAACAGGCTTATCTGCTGATCGTCCTTCCCCTGCATTTTTTTCAGTTTTTCTTTTTTCTCTTCATAAGGTGTAAGCTCTTTGCTTTCAAGGTTCTGCAGAACTTCTTTAGCACGGTTTGTTACAAACACCGGCAGCCCGGCCATCATACCTACCTGAATGCCGTAGCTATGATCAGCTCTTCCCGGGTTAACTTTGTGAAGAAAGATCACCTTGTCATCATATTCCCTTACTTCAACTTTATAGTTCTTTATCCGCGGGAATATTTCTGCCATCTCATTTAATTCATGGTAATGGGTAGCAAATAAAGTCTTTGCACACAGCGCGGGATTTTCGTGAAGGTATTCAGTTATAGACCAGGCGATGGATATGCCGTCAAATGTACTTGTTCCTCTTCCTATCTCATCGAGCAGTATGAGGCTTTTCGAGGTTGCATTATTAAGAATATTTGCAGCTTCCTGCATTTCAACCAGGAAAGTGCTTTCGCCTGCTGATATATTATCACTAGCACCGACGCGGGTAAATATCCTGTCGACCAGCCCTATTCGGGCCTCTTCTGCAGGAACGAATGAACCGACCTGCGCAAGTAAAACGATTAATCCCAGCTGGCGAAGGTAAACAGACTTACCTGCCATATTGGGACCGGTGAGAATGATGATCTGGTCCCCGCTGTTGTTGAGGCTGAAGGAATTCGGAGTAAATTTTTCTCCCGGCGGGAGAATACGTTCTACGACCGGATGCCGACCTTCGGTTATTTCAATACTGTCACTCTCATCAAGGTCCGGCTTTACATATTTATATTCTGCGGCGCATTCGGCAAATGAAAGAAAACAATCGAGCATTGCAATCATCCTTGCGTTCTGCTGAATATTTTCTGCCTCATCCCCGGTTGTTAACCTTATCTCGTTGAATAGCTCGGATTCAAGCTCATATATCTTTTCTTCTGCATTCAGTATCTTGTCCTCATAATCCTTCAATTCAGGAGTAATATATCTTTCAGAATTAACGAGCGTCTGCTTCCGGAGATAATTGTCAGGAATTTTCTCCCTATGTGCATTACTAACCTCGATATAGTATCCGAACACCTTATTATAATTAACTTTCAGAGACGAAATGTTTGCCCGTTCTCTTTCGGTTTTCTGTAGGTTCGCAATCCAGTCCTTACCGTGCAGAGAAATATCCCGCAGCTCATCCAGTTCAATACTGTAGCCGGCTTTAATAACGCCTCCGTCTGCAAGACTCAGAGGAGGAGAATCAACTATAGCTTTATCGATTATGCTTATCAGCTTGTCAAGAGGGAGAAGACTTTCGTTAAGCTGAACAAGTGTATTTACTGTGGTTTCGGCAAGCAGATCCTTCAGTATAGGAACTTTTTTCAGGGATGATTTAAGAGCTGTCATCTCACGCGGATTTGCCCGGCCTGTGCAGACCTTAGACACGAGTCTTTCAAGGTCGCCGATCTCCTTCAACTCATTCAGAAGCTTCTTTCTTAAGGATTTTTTCTC
Source organism: Ignavibacteriaceae bacterium (assembly GCA_035260565.1). Taxonomy (GTDB): domain Bacteria; phylum Bacteroidota; class Ignavibacteria; order Ignavibacteriales; family Ignavibacteriaceae; genus DATFVA01. Next base: position 11,220 of record DATFVA010000045.1, read on the forward strand.
AAGCAGTTCCTCCACGCTCTCCTGCCGTTTTAAGACCGGCTCAAGTTTAATCAGGGGAGAAGTGATCCACTTTTTAAGCAGCCGTCCCCCCATAGCAGTTTCAGTTTTATCGAGGATAGAAATTAATGATCCTTCCCGTCCTCCGTCCTGCATAGAGTAAGTTATCTCAAGGTTCCTTTTTGTGGAATAATCGAGAGCCATATATTCTGAAGGGTTATAGACCGATACCTTATTGAGGTGAGAAAGGTTGGCCTTCTGGGTTTCCTGCAGGTAATTAAGAACCGCACCGCATGAGATTATACCTGCAGTCAGCCCCTCAACACCGAAACCCTTAAGATTGACGGTCTTAAACTGCATCAGGAGCAGGTCTTTAGAATACTCGAAATTAAAAATCCAATCATCCAGTTTAGTGATTCTTATTGAAGGATTTATCTTATGAACAAGCTGTGTGATATAATCCCTGTCCCTTTTCTGCACCAGTATCTCCGCGGGAGAAATTGATTCAACCTGCTGAGAAATGAGGGATGATGGGATTTCAAAGGTATAAAATTCGCCGGTGGAAATATCGCAGAATGAGAGTCCGGCTATATCATCTTTTTTATAAATAGAGAGGAGATAATTATTTCTTTTATGATCAAGAAGCTTATCCGAAAGGGTTACTCCGGGTGTAACCACCTCAATTACTTCCCGTTTAACTATTCCTTTTGCAAACTTAGGATTTTCAACCTGCTCGCAGACAGCCACCCTATAGCCGGCACGCACCAGCTTCGGCAGGTAAGTATCTATAGCATGATGAGGAAAACCCGCAAGAGGAACATCTTCTGCAGCACCATTGGACCTTTTGGTTAAGGTAATTCCAAGGACTTTTGAAGCAGTTTTTGCATCCTGGTCAAAAGTTTCAAAGAAATCTCCTATCCTGAACAGAAGAATTGTGTCAGGATTTGCTTCTTTTACCTTATAATACTGAGTCATTAAAGGAGTTTGCTGCTGCATACTTCAATTTAAAATAAAAAATTAAAATATCTTAATAAGAATAGAATATCAATTTAATTATATGGATGTACTGCTCCTTCCCTGCACACATTTCAGGATTTCATCATCGCAATATATTTAAGCAGTCGAAGGACTCACTATTCAGTATCCCATAGTTTAAATCCGGTAATTTGTAAATTATATGCTCAAGCCCTCAATTCGCCTGATCCGCAATCCCCTAATTTAGGGAATCCCAGTCCCTAAAATAGGGAATACTCCCGATTCCCTTCTTTTCATCATTACACATATTAGCAGTGAAAGAAAAATGAACTTATAACAGTACAGGAAAAGCGTTATGCCTCGTTATTTAATACTCAGATCATTTACGGAAGAACTCGGTATCACCGGGACTGCAGAAGGAGCAGAGGAATGCCTGAAAGTAGTTAATAATAATATGATGGATGAGGTAACCTGGGTGCATTCGTATGTAACCGGCGATAAAAAGAAGACTTTCTGTATTTATGATGCACCTTCTCCGGAAGCAGTAAGAAGAGCGGCACGCCGCAATAATCTTCCTGTTGACAGAATATTCGAGATAAGCGTTTTGGAACCGTATTTCTACCTATAACAATAATTAACAATAATTTATCGGAGGATAAAATGAAAGCAGTAGTAATCCTTTTCTCTCTTGTAATGATCCTGGCAGCAGTTGTGCAGACAAAAGCACAGGAAAATTCAGCAAAGAATACAAAGCTCGTTATGCACCGCTACCTTGTAGAACGGACATTCCCCAACGGGCTGAATATACCGCTGGATCAGGTGGGTAAGGACATTTGTCTTAACGTAGTTTCCAACAACGCAGAAGACAACGTTACATGGGTCCATTCATACGTAACCATGGATAAGAAAAAAACATTCTGCATATATGATGCACCGTCACCCGACGCAATAAGAAAGTCGGCCAAAGCCAACAGTCTCCCGGTCGACCAGATAATCGAAGTAAGTGTTCTTGATCCATATTTCTATAAATAAATAATAACAGGAGGTTCTAATGAAAAGTTCTATTTTTTTAATCGTCTCTTTTATGATAGCAGCAGTTGTGCTGGCAGGGTGCAGCTCCGACAATACCAATGATCCTGTATCGGCCGGAAGCAGCATAAATAAGGATAACCAGCTCCAGGTAGAGCTATCCAGAGTCAGGGCTGCCACTGCAAAATACCAGAACATCGATCAGGCAATTCAGGATAATTATGCCGATATAAACCTCTACGTTCCACATATGGGGTGGCATTACCTGAATTCTACGGTGCTTGATTCAACATTTGATATGGAACATCCCGAGCTGCTTGTTTATATGGACAAACCGAATGGCGGGCTCAAACTGGTAGCTGTTGAATATGCGGTTCCGCTTGATCTTTCGCCGCAGGCGCCTGAAGGATTTACAGGCAGTGAAGATGAATGGGATGTTAATTCAGCCTTCCAGCTGTGGACACTCCACTGCTGGGTATGGTACAACAATCCCGATGGAATATTTGCTGAGTATAACCCGAGGGTTAATTAAGAACTGATTCGAATTTGTAGAGCGAAACGCTGTTCCTCCCTTGCGGGAAGCGGTTCGCTCTTCTCTATTATAATCTTATTAGCCAAGATTTCAACCTGACCTGCCGCCAGGCGTACCTCACTAAGCTTCAATCCCACACGACCCGTTGCTTCTGACTGGTAATTATTGCAATTTTAATTACAGAATAATTTATAAAGGAGAGAATCAAGTATACAGGGATCATCATTGAAAATTTCAGGGAACAAACCGGCAGTTTTACTAATGTTGAGGAATATTTTGTCCCGGGGATATGGATCGAAAAGCTCTACTATTCTTACAAATTTATGACATTTTTTTGACAACAGCCATTTCCGGGATAAGTAACTTTTAACCCTGAAATTAGAAATGACTAACTGCTAATTTCATAATAAAATCTAATTTAAAGGGAGAGTTAGAAATGAAAAAAATTACAACGATCATTTTCTTAATAATAACCACTTTTTACCTGCTGCAGCCGGAACTATCAGCTCATCGTATAAGCGATAAAAAAGATCATAAAGCTCTGCCGCATGGGAAAGTACTTGTAGACCCCGGTCAAAGTCTGATAAATATTAATAATGCAACCTGCTGGGTGGGCGGAGACGGATATCACGACTGGGTTGTCGGCGGATCGTGGAATGGTTCTTTTCCAATAAATTATTTTGCAGGGACAATCTTCAGCGAAGGGATTGTCTGGGGAGGAAAAGTAATTGATAATGAATATCCGTCGATACGTGCAGGAGGCAATACTTATGGTACAGGCTGTGCATCCCTTCAGAGGTTATTCCGTGTTAGAACCAATTTTCGGACGACAAATCTGGCAATGGATGCAGCAACCTTTTTTAATATTGATCCCGGAGAGGTTACCCAGCAGCAGATAGGTGAAATTTACGCTCAGTACCAGAAAGACTGGGATGAATGGCCTGCTGATAACGGGGCTCCTTATGAAGATGTTAATCAGGATGGTTCCTATGACCCGGTAATTGATATACCGGGTGTTCCATCCGCTTCACAGACTATGCACGTCAGGTATGATGACAGTAATTCCCCCTATCTTTATGGCTCCCTGCCTATTGGGTTGGAAGTTACTGAAACTTACTGGACATTTTCAGATAACCCAGAATCAAACAATACTATCTTTAAAAAAGTTGATATTGTTTATACCGGCGGGAACCAGCCGTATGCAGGTTCACATATCGATAGTATGTTTATCTCGCAATGGTCCGATCCTGATGTTGGAAATTCGACGGATGATTTTGCCGGATGCGATACGCTTTTGAACCTAGGTTATTCATACAATTCCAGTGCAGAGGATATTGTTTATGGCGGATTGGGGCTTGAGCCTCCGGCTACGGGATATGTATTACTGCAGGGGGTATCTGAATATTCCGGTTTTGGTTCGGATAGTGCAATCTATAATTTCAACTGGAGACATGGTTACAAATATTCCAATCCGCATCCGATGAGTTCATTTGCTTATATCGCCGCCGGAGGGATTTGGTTAGATCCAGATTTTTCATACATCGGTACACTTGAACTTTACAACATGATGCGCGGTTTCCAGGGAGATCCTTCATATCCGGGCGGGCAGCAGTTTCCTGAAAGTGTGGCTGATTATACAGGATCGGGCTGTTTCCTGTTGACAGGTGACCCTGTATCTGCTGCAGGTAAAATAGATGGAGTGCTGGACGGTCCAGGCGACAGAAGAATATTACTGACAAATGGTCCGTTCCATATGGATCTGGGCGATACAGTTGAGATTGTAATTGCACTGACATCTGCAATAGGCAGTGACCGTCTCTCGAGTATTACAGACCTGCGGGCTAATGCGTCAGCTGCCAATGATGCATTTCAAAACTACGCGGCTCATAATGCAACTGCCATCGACGAGGGAGTTAGTAAGAAATTCGATTTCAGGCTGTCCCAGAATTTCCCCAATCCCTTTAATCCTTCAACAGGAATTCAGTACAGCATTTCCCAGCCTGGAAGGGTGACATTAAAAGTATATGACATGCTTGGAAGAGAAGTAGCAGGTTTGGTGGACGAACAACAGGCAGCGGGGGATCATACAGTTAATTTCGATGGAACCAATTTATCATCCGGTATATATTTTTATCAGCTGAAGATCCCGGGAAATTTTTCTCAGACAAAAAAAATGCTCCTTCTTAAATAACATCAGGATTTTGATTTATAGAATTCAATATTATAAACATTTATACAGAAACCTGCCCTGATTATGAATTAGGGCAGGTTTATCAAATTACTCCGGTACGTTCAAAATTCTCTGATGCTTTTCGACTGTACCTTTTAACCTGCAGCAATAAAACCTCTGAAATCGATGATAAAATTAAATATTTAACCGGCTAACCTTTTATTTAATTCACACTTCAAAATACTCCCCCGAATAAATAGATAAAGCTATAGCAAAATAGATTGAGAAAATGAGGCAATATATTTCAGAAATTCTTTCAATTTTTCAATTGCAGTACTCTTGACTTTAAAAACAGACAATGTTAAGTTTCTGTACCCCTTAATGGAGAGGTACAATATGTATGAAAATTTACTGAATAAATTACAAGAGAGCGGGCTGACGAAGAGAGAGGCTCATGTTTACCTCGCCCTGCTTCAGAAACAGGAATTCGCCGCTTCAGAACTTGCCTCAATTATTCCCATCGGAAGGACAAAAGTCTACGAAATTATACCTGCTCTCCTGGCAAAAGGTCTGTGTATGGAGGTCCAGAAGGATGGTAAGAAAATGTACCGTGCTGTTGAACCAAAAACTGCATTAAAAAGCCTGCTTACATTTTTCAGCCAGAAAGTTGAAGAGGAAATTGCACAGAAGCAGGAGGAAATCTCCAGGAAACAGAAAATGTTCAGCCGCCTTGAGAGTGATCTTGATGAAATTTATGCCCGCAATCTTGATAACTATGCCAGCCTCGATTATATAGAAGTGCTTAAGGATAAAAACCAGATAAAAAAAAGATGGATTGAACTGCAGAAGAATACTAAAAGAGAAATGCTGGGATTCAACAAGCCCCCATATAGTATGCCTCACAGTGAAAACATGAAGCACCAGACGAAAGTACTAAAGAAAAAAACAATGAAGAGCCGCGGCATTTATGAATATGAAGATCTCATATCAGGATCAATACCGTCAGACTTTTTTCCTGTATTTGAATATTATGAAAGCCTTGGTGAAGAATGCAGGGTAATAGAAAAGCTGCCGATGAAACTCATGATAATGGATGAAAAAATAACCATGCTTGCATTGAACGATCCCGTTTCGATGAAACCCAGTATCACCACAATCATTGTAAATCATCCGAGCTTTGCTCTTGCTCAGAAAGAAGTTTTTGAAGGCTATTGGTTAAAATCGGTTCCCTTCAAGAAATTCGGTAAGAAATAGAAAAATAGAGTACTCGTTCTAACAAATAAAATTTCCTAAAAATGTAATTAGTTTTTATTACTCAATAACCTGGAGAAACATATGAAACATTTCTTTATTACTTCTTTAGTACTTTTTCTGACTCTGTTCTTTACCCAACAGCTTAATGCACAATGGCTGCAGGTAGACGGGGTCTACGGAGCCACTGTGCTGGATATTCTTGCCGACGGGGGTTCTGTATATGCAACCGCCAGGGGCGGAGGTGTTTTTAAATCTACAGATAACGGTTCATCCTGGGCAGCTGCAAATAACGGGCTCACAAATCCTTATGCAATTACTCTTGCAGGCACAGGGACAAACCTGTTCGTGGGAACAACACTTACTTACGGCGGCAGCGGAGGCGGAGTCTACCGCTCAACTGACGCCGGACAGACGTGGACACTCGCAAGTTCAGGATTAACTTCGATCCGTCTTTACTGCCTGGCATATGACGGTGCAAATCTTTTTGCAGGTACCGAATATGAAGGCGGCAGCGGAGGCGTTTTTCTTTCAACTAATTCAGGAAGCAGCTGGACAAAAGTAAGCTCGGGACTCCCTGCTGATCATGTAACCGCACTTGCAGTCAGCGGAACCAACATTTTTGCAGGTACAGCAAGTAACGGCGTTTACCTCTCAACCAACAATGGCACATCCTGGACTCCCGAAATTTCAGGACTTTCAAACCTTAGTATAAATGCTTTTGCTGTGTCCGGATCTGATGTATATGCCGGCACAAGCGGAGGAGTATTCCTGTCAACAAATAATGGTACAACCTGGGTGTCGATGAATTCGGGCTTGAGCAGCTCTACAATCTTCTCGCTTGCGGTTTCCGGATCCAACGTCTATGCCGGTACGCAAGGCGGGGTATTTTATTCCTCAGATGGCGGGGCTTTATGGACACCTGCAAGTTCTGGAATAACTAACACCTACGTTTATTCTGTTGAGACCAGCGGCAGCGATCTGTATGCAGGTACATTCGGAAGCGGTGTTTTTCATTCAGTTAATAATGGTTCGAACTGGACCTGGCAGAGTAACGGTATTACCGGTGGTGATATCCGTTCATTTGCATTCAATGGAGATAATTTCTTTGTAGGAACCGGAGGCGCCGGAGTATTCGTTACCACAGATGAAGGTATAAACTGGACATACAAAGGACTCGGCAATGAATTTGTTTATTCAATGGCTGCGGGTCCTGACGGATCCGGAGGCTTCAATATTTTTGCCGGTACAATGGGAGACGGTGTGTTCCGTTCCTCAGATAACGGTACAACCTGGTCGCAGGTTAATACTGGTATAACAGTACCCCTCATCTGGTTTATGCTTCCCGTTCCTAACGGTTCAGGCGGCACTACTATATACCTCGGCTCTTACGGCGGAGGAGTGTTTATATCGACAAATAACGGTGACAACTGGACAGCGGCAAATCCTGTCCCCGGAGCGCCTCTTATTACCGGAATAGTGATAGATGGCTCAAATATGTTTGCTGCAAGCTGGTCGAGCGGTGTTTTCCTTTCAACCGATAATGGTACCAGCTGGATGCCCGTTAATAATGGTATCACCAACACTTTCATCAACACACTTTATATGGATGGATCGAATCTGTATGCGGGAAGCCTCGACGGGATATTCCTTTCCACAGATAACGGTTCCTCATGGACTCTGCAGAATAACGGTATTCCTGCAAGCAGTTCAGTGTATGCTTTCACTCAATTAAATACAGTGCTGGTTGCAGGGCTTGGCAGCAGTTCAATAAATCCCGGCGGGATCTACAAAACGACTAACGGAGGTTCAAACTGGCAGGTTATAAACGAAGGACTGATAAATACTAATATGAGATGTTTTACAACAGCTTATGGTTATGTATTTGCCGGAACTTACGGCGGCGGTTTATGGAAACGGCCTGTTTCTGAAGTACCTGTTGAACTAACATCATTTACTGCTTCAGTTGAAAACAACACAGTATTATTGAAATGGGAAACAGCCACCGAAACAAACAACAAAGGTTTTGCTGTAGAGCGGTTCTCTGAATCGATGAATAACGGCTGGCAGAACATAGGTTTTATATCAGGTAAAGGAACCACTACTGAACCGGTATCATACAGCTTCAAGGACAACGATGCTGCTGCAGGTAAATATCAATACCGTTTGAAGCAGATCGATTTCAGCGGTGCTTATAAATATTCGGATGCAGTTGAAGTGGAAATAAGTATACCTGCGGAATTTGCACTCGCACAGAACTACCCGAATCCATTCAACCCTACAACGAATATCAATTACAGTCTGGATAAGGACGGCTTTGTAAGTCTTAAAGTCTACAACACACTCGGTCAGCAGGTTGCTGAACTGGCAGGCAGTTATGAGAAAGCCGGCAGTCACGTGGTGACTTTCAATGCTTCAGGACTTTCAAGCGGGATATACTATTACAGGATTGAATCTGGTGATCGTGTAATGGTTAAAAAGATGATGCTAATCAAGTAATCTTTGAATATAAATTATCAAAGGCCGCCTGAGAAATCGGGCGGCTTTTATTCCTGGTTATCGAGATCCGCAACAACTATCATTTCAACCGGCAGATTCCATTCGAGCATATAAGGCTTATCAGCAGCATGTTTAATCCTGTAACTGAGGAGAGAAAGATTTACCCGCGGTATGCCAAGCACATGCATTTTTTCGCCATAGGTTAAATCTTTAACTTTAAGTTCAGCGCGGGAGCCTTCAGGAAAGGCCATCCGCATTTTATTGTAAACCGTCCTGCCGTCTTTGTCCTCAACCCTGCAGTTAACGAACCTGCCGTCGGATGCAACAAACCCGGTTGTATCGAGTATGGATATCCAGTATTCGGCATAATTATACCCGACGCCCTTTGTCTCCATATACACCCTGTCTCCTCTGTCCTCCAGTCTGCACGTTGCTATCGCATACCGGTTAAATGCTTTTTCAGCATCCTTATATTTATAACCTGTTATTGCCCTGAGGGAAGGCAACAGGTTCTGATCATTGACCATAAGAACCGGATGTAATTCAAAGACATGATCGGGATTAGTGCCGGTTATCGGGGGGAACGCCGCTCCCTGTTCCTGTTTGTCGTTGCCTGAATGTTCACACCAGATCCTCCACGCACCATTTAGATGGACCGGAGTGTCTGTGCCTTCAAACTTGCGGAGTGTATCAACCACATCATCTTCATACTTTGCATTCATTACTTCAGATACCAAAGGAAGCCCGATATTGCTGCAGTATCCTGCTATGTGCATATCGCCGTCCTCCGAGGGAGGATTAGGATGCGCATGCATCTTTACAATATAATATTCAGCATCAATACTGACCCTGTTTTTTATGCTGTCGATGAAACTCTTTCTCAAGGTAATCTCTATCTGAGAAAAGGATGTTCCGGTAAACGCTACGAGCAGAATAATTAAAAAATAACTATTCATTTTTTTCATTTTATTGAACCTCCATAAAATGATATTTAATAGAATCTTCCTGATTTTCCGGTTAGAAGTCCCGGCCCGAACCAGTTAAGCATGCAGCCATGCGATTCTGATTCCTACTTACAAACTTTCCTGTTTAATATCTTTAGGAATGAGGGCAGCTGCGATGGTGCCGAAGAGGATAATAACTGCCAGATAAAAATACACATTGTGTACAGCCCCTGCCAGTATGTTTTTCAGGTGTGAGATGAATTCATTGGTATAGTTCATTCTCTGCATCGGATCTATTAATATCTTTATGATGTCGTTATTTTTCTGCGATGCAGTAAGTCCGGCCCTGATATGATAATTCAGAAGCCATCCGAACAGAGTTGCTCCTAATGTACTGCCGAGCATTCTCATAAAAGAATTTGAGCTTGTTGCGACACCGCGCTTTGACCAGGGAACTGCATGCTGTACTGCAACGATTGATGCAGTAGATGTTAATCCAAGTCCCAGTCCGATTATGAATATATAAAATACAATCTCAGGATAACCCGAGTCCCTGTTTATCAGAAGCATCAGGCATGCTCCCGCAAGAAGTATAAATATCCCGAGGACAGCAGTGAACCTGAATCCGGCTTTCAGGATCAATTTACCCGACTGGCTGGAGGCCAGCGGCCAACCGATTGACATTGAAGCAAGCAGAAAACCTGCCAGGATTGCGGAAGTACCAAAAACTCCCTGGGCAAACAAAGGTATAATAGAACTTATACCTATAGTTGCGATCCCGACTATCATCGAAATTATATTGGGAAATAATATTACTGGAGATCTAAGTAGTTTGAAAGGGATGACGGGATTTTCAGCACGGCGTTCAGTTATCCCGAACATCACAAAAGCAATTACTGAGAGCAGCAGCATTCCGTAAAACCTTATGTCGCTTACCTCCCAGGCATTTCCGGCCTCAAGTAAAGGGATAAGCAGAAGGGAAGTGGCTGCAATGAGCAGAGCAGAGCCGGCAAAATCAATTTTTATCTTTTTGGGTGCAGACGAACTGCCTGTTTCCGGAATAAGTACTGCATTATAATGTGCCGGTTTTTCGTGAAAATACAGGTTCACAATAAGGATACATACCAATCCTATAGGTATATTAATGAAGAAAACCCAGGCCCAGCTTATATTCTGAACGATAATGCCCCCGATAGCAGGACCAATTATAGCTGCTATCCCCCAGACACTACTCAGGTAGCCCTGAACTTTTGCACGCTCTTCGAGGTTATAAATATCGCCGATAATTGTGATGCTGATAGGCAGAACCGCTCCGGCACCTATACCCTGGATGGCTCTGAAAAGAATTAATATATACATACTTCCGGCAAACCCGCAGAGAGCCGAACCGGCAAGGAACAATAAGACACCGAAAACAAAAACATTTTTTCTGCCGTAAAGATCGGCCAATTTACCGTAGAGGGGAATTGTTGCTCCCTGTGTCAGAAGGAATGCCGAGAAGACCCAGGTAAAAAGAGAGAATCCCCCAAGGCTGCTCACTATGGTCGGAATAGCCGTAGCAACTATAGTAGCTTCAACCGCTGCCATAAAATTTGCAAGCATCATTGCGAACAGGATAAGAGGACGGTTAAGTACTCCTTCTTCCCTGTGAAATATTCCGGTTATAATAACTTCCCCGAAAAGTGTTATGAAATTATTTGTACAAAGATAAACAGGAAACGGAAGAGTGCAATGAAGGCTTGACGGAATTCCGCACTTTCACAGGACGCTTAACGGATTTTGGGATGCAGTTTCCGGAGCCGAACCTGCTACAAGGGATAAAGAATCACATATCTTGATAAGAATCATTCAAATAATTTAGTTTCCTTTGACTGATTTGGTAATAATAAGATATGAAAATGGAAATAAACTTATGGGAAGGGGGGAAGAGTGGGAGAGGAAGCCGAGCAGAACCTGAGCAGAGGCCGAGAGATGGCCGAGAGATGGCCGACAGAAAATGGCTATATTAGAATGAATATCCTGAGGAAGCGTTAATATTTTCAGTTTAAAATATAGGGAGAAAAATCGTGGGAAGAAAGATAACGAAATTGTCAGGCAGTTGCCGGATTTCTGAAAATCCTAACTTGCTTTTCTCTCATTTTCATGATCCATACAGCGGCTTCCGTTCTGCAGGTTGTGCAACCGGCTGTGAGTATAACGTCATTCTGTCATATGAAGGTAGTCAATAAAAAAAAATGCTTGCTATATTAAAATTAATACAGTATTATAGCATCAAATCTACCTTATACACAGAGCATTTTAACTTACATTAGAGAGGTCGTATGAAAAACTTCTTCAATTCCAGGTGGGGAAAATTAGGCTCACTCCTGGTTCTATTAGTTTCAGTTACTTTTATTATATCCAGTTGTTCTGATCTAATAAATGAGCCGACGGTTCAGGATCAGACAGTGACCCAGGATCAGGGAGCATTGACAAAAGATAACCCGGAAATCAGGGCAGTAATTCCTATACAGGAGAGACATACTGCAGACCTTATGAAAATTCCGGAAGTTATCGGAACAGCAGTCGGTTTAACAGATGACGGGAAGCCATGCATACTAGTTCTTACCAAAACCGATATAGTAGCTAATGCACTTGCACAAGGCACGGCAAGTCCACTGCCTGATATGCTTGAAAATGTGCCAGTAAAAATAATGGTTACGGGTGAAATCAAGACATTCAAAGGTAGACCCGGCGGAGGCGGTGTAAGTCACACTGCAAAACAAACTGCTCCGATTTCACTGGGGACTTCCGGCGGCTGGCATTATGATCTTGCAAACGGATACTGCTGCGGCGGTACCCTTGGATCACTCGTGAAAATAGGTAGTGTTCAATACATAATGAGTAATTACCACGTTTTCGAATCTGATATTGTAAGCGGTGGTAACGGCAGGGTCGCATCCAACGGCGATGGTATACTTCAGCCCGGACTTATAGATATCAACTGCAGCGCTGCAAACGGTCAGGATGTAGCTACTCTGGTGCTAAAACATAGTCTGCCTAACTCCAACGTAGATGTTGGCGTTGCCCAGGTTATTTCCGGAATGGTTAAAACCGACGGATCAATTCTTGAGGTTGGTACTTTGTCCGCCAACACTGTTTCTGCATCAATTAATCAGGCGGTTAAAAAAAGCGGCAGGACATCAGGACTTACCCGCAGTACAATTTCAGGATTGAATGCAACTGTAAGTGTTTCGTACGAAAATGAATGTGCTGGAGGAACGGCATTCACTAAAACATTTACCGGTCAGATAGTAATTGCCAACAGGAGAAGCGGATTTCTTGCTGCAGGCGATTCAGGATCGCTGATGGTTGAAGATGTTACAAGCAATCCGAGAGCGGTAGGATTGTTATTTGCAGGAAGCAATACCTCTGCAATTGCCAATCCCATCAATCAGGTTCTCAGCTTCCTTGGCGCCTCTATGGTAGGTCAGTAGTCAGTTTACAAAATTATTTTTTTATGCCCCCCGCTTTTGCGGGGGGTTTGTTTTATTATGAAAATCATTCTAATATTTTTAATTTTAGCTTTAACATCCATTCAATGTAATGGCCAGGAAAAAGACACTACCCGAATGCAGAAAAAACCGATAGACCAGGTAATCAAAGACCGGCAGGAAATGCTGATGGCAATTCCCGGAGTACAGGGATTTTATCAGGGACAGACTGAAAACGGCGGGGACTGTATTGTGATCATGATAGATTCTCTTACTGAAGTAAACAGAGATAAACTACCCGACTCACTTGATGGTTACCCTGTAAGGATAGAAGCTGGCGGCGAGGTGAAGCCTCTCAGGCATTGAAGACTTGAAACTGATGTTTGAATAAACTACTTAGAATTACCACAGGAATGAATTATCCCCCAGAAGTTCATGCAATTCTTTTCTCGCCCTCAAATTTATCCTATCAGCCCAAATGCCGACAGGATTGAGATCATCCGTTAATATCAAAGCATCTTTCATTTCGGGGACGAAACGGTTGTCCCACGCATGGTTTTGTTCATACTCATCGCTGAACCTGTAATCTGGTTTTGAGTACTCTCTTTTAAGCGGTTCTTTTAGTTCAAAAGGAATATCAGAGGCCAGGATAATCACATTCCCGAGCTGGTCCGGCGGTTCAGCAATAGGGAGTGCCGTAACATATTTAAATACCTGCCGGAGAGTTTTTGCAATTGACCCGACAATGATATCATGCCAGCCGATAGCTTCAATATTTACCGCAATTAATCCGTCTTCACGAAGATGCTGTCTGGCAAGCAGAAAAGATTCAGCTGTTATTAGATGGAATGGTACAGAACTGCTTCCGAATGCATCCAGCACTACCAGGTCGTACTGATGATCGGTCTTTCGCAGGAATTCCCTTCCATCTTCAATATAAATATTGTCAAACCCCGGTACAGGATTAAAGTATTTCTTTTCAACTTCTTCAATAACCGGGTCAATCTCCACTACTTCCACATCCCAGTTATCCTCATAAAAGGATTTAAGAACCGAACCTCCCCCGAGTCCGATCAGGAGCATATCTCCGGCGTATGGTTCGAGGTTTTTAGTGATATCAAGAACCCACGCGTAAGGAAGAATATTTTTTTTTGTTGTTTTATCTATTGCTGAATGTATCCCTCCGTCTATCAGAAGAAACCTGTTCTGATCCAAATCCATCACCCTGACTTCGGCATACATACTCTGCCTGACAGTCAATATTCCTTTCCCCGGCTCTGCTCTTTCAGCAGGGAAGAAATTTATAGAGATGAATGCGAGTAAAAGAATAAGAGGAACAGCTGTTACTTTGTATTTATTTTTGCGTCCCGATACAAAAATAATTATTGCGGTAATAACCAGAATAATTCCTGTCCCTACGGTCAGTTTGACGACCCCGATCTTCGGGATCAGGTAATACCCTGTTATTAGTGCGGCAAGTACACTTCCAATTGTAGAGACAGAATAAAGATCACCTGCCCGCGTACCTACAACGTCAAGGGACTGAGTCCTAAGCTTTATTGCACAAGGACTTACCATACCAAGAAGAGTTAGTGCCGGGAAGAAAAGAATTAAGGAGGAAATTAATACTGATAACCTCAAGCCCATTGACTCAGTAATTTCAATAACTCCATTTCTAAATAGAGGTATAAGAATTGTAAGTATGCCGGCCAGTGCAATAATAACAGTAAGCAGGTTATAATTCTTTTGCCGGTCGGCTATTCTTCCACCTATCATATAGCCGGCGCTTAGTGCAATCAGAGTTACGGAAATTAAGGCTGACCACAAAAATATATTGACACCATAGTAGGGGCCTAATATTCTTGTCCCGAGGATTTCAATTGCCAGGACTGCTCCCCCGCAGATAAAAACAGTAAAATAGAGTAATAATTTATTCATTTGAGTATCTGGTTATGGATAATCGATAAAATAATTTAGTCAAAATTTAAGAGTGATTCATCTATATTGAAATTAAAAAATTACAGGAATGTATCAGCATAGATCCTGACCTGTGAAAAATGAATCCCGGATAATCGCAGATAAATCAGATCCCTTTTGTTACGGAAGCAGTCAGAAAAACATAAACACTTCTCAGAATAGCATACAGCATAGCGTAGGTTTAGCCCATTATCCTGACGCTTGCAGGCTTTTTTTGTTTCGGCCGGATAATCCAGTCACTTCAGTACAAAGATCGCCCTCTGGTAAGGGATTTTGAGCATTTCGGATAATAAATCATTCTGAATAGTTTCTGGAATTCTAATATAGGATTGCTACTCAGGCAGCCTGGTTATTAAAACTGCCTGCTGATATTGAATGAACTTGAAATTTACTTGAGAGCAGGAAGCTGCAGAATTACTAATCCATTACACCTTATTTACGGAACTGCCAGGTCAGCTTTTCCCCGGTATAAGATACCCGCATCCAGATAACACCATAGGCGATTGCAAGAGGTCCAAGGAGAAATCCCGTCCAGATATTATGAAAGACAGCAATCCATAAGGATGCAAGTCCGGCACCAAGCCAGATAACCGCAAGTACTGAGGCTATAACCCGGTCAGTGTGTGTGAGGTTTCTGGTATCAGAATGTTTCATTCAGACTTCAACAATTTTTTATCGCTCATTAAATTTATGAAAAAACTTTGCGAAATTATACTTCCCCCGCCTCCTCCTATGAGTCTTAACCTGTGTGCGGAAGACAGGCTTGAGCTTTAGACCCGACAGTGGGCTGCAGGCTCAACCCCGACTCTTGCTCTTGAATAATCAGTTTTCTATATTCTGTCGTAAAGTTTACAGATTAAAACAATTTATTTTAACCGCGGGATAGAAATTTGATTTTGAAGCCCACAGACTTCCCGTCGTAATAGTTTCAGATACATAAATGTAAAAAAGCAGGATTGAAGCGAAAGCCGGCCTCCTGTTAGTAACATCATTTCTAACGAGATCAGGTGTGTTATGGATTATCGTGTAACAACAGATGAGTTGAAAAAAATAATTGCTCTGCAGGATGTTCCTGAGGAGCATCTTAAATGGATCCTTGAACATTCTAAATATGAAGAGTGCGAGGATGGTCAACTTATATATAAAGCCGGTGAACCAATAGATATGATGGCCTTCGTTCTGGAAGGTAAAATAAATTACTACTCGAATATTAATGGAAGACTGGTCTATTATTTCAGCTTTGAAAATAATGATGTGTCGGGGGGAGTAACAGGACTTCTGCCCTATTCCCGTATGCGTTTAACTTCAGGCAATTCTTATGCGGTTGGAAAGCTCAGGATGCTGCAGCTTCACAAGAAATATTTTCACGAGCTGGAGCAGTTAAATCCGGAATTGATCCAGCGTCTTATCGGGTATATGACAGAGAGGGCACGGATCTTCGCAACTACACAGATGCAGCAGGAAAAAGTAAGTGCGCTCGGGAAACTAGCGGCAGGCATCGCACATGAAATGAATAACCCGGCAGCTGCAATCGACAGAATATCAGAGGAACTGAACAAAAGACTGAAACTTAATATCGAATTCACCGAGGAATTAATAAAACAGGATATTTCTCCCGTCCTTATGAAAGACATCCGTGAAGCAGCTACAGGCAAAAAGAACGATCGATTTTCGAAGAACAGGATGACCCCCCTTCAGCGTATGCAGAAAGAAGATGAGCTAAATGAGTGGCTTGATGAAAACGGACTTAATGGCAGAAATGAAATAGCAGAAACACTGACCGAGACAGGATTTTCAAAAGACGACCTTATGAAAATAAGAAGCGATGCAAGCGCAGATGAATTCCAGGTAATACTCAACTGGCTTGAAAATCTACTTAGCTCGGAATTGCTGATAAAGGATCTTGAGGATGCTTCCGAGCGGATCACAAATTTAGTCGGGGCCATAAAATCTCATGTTCATATGGATAGATCGGAGACTCTTCATTTTACTGATATCCACAAAGATATTGAAGATACACTTATACTTTTAGGATACAAGGTACGGGATAAGAATATAGTTCTAAAAAAAACATTCTGCAATAATATGCCTGAAATTGAAGCCTACAGCGGGGAGCTGAACCAGGTATGGACCAACCTTATTGACAATGCGATTTATGCCGTACCGCAGAATGGTGAGATTGAAATAGAAACCATTTGCGACACTAAGTCCGTCACCGTGAAGATAACCGATAACGGTACAGGTATACCTAAAGATATTTTATCTCGAATATTCGATCCTTTTTTCACAACTAAAAAAGTAGGAGAGGGAACAGGCATAGGACTCGATATTGTTAAGAGCGTAATAGACCGCCACAACGGCGAAGTAAAAGTCAGTTCATCCCCCGGAAGAACTGAATTTGTTGTAAACTTTCCTGTTACTCAAACCTTAATAACTAATAATAAAAAAGATGAAACTGCCATTCATAATAATAATTGACGACGATATTCAGGTATTGAGAGCCATCCAGCGGGATGTGCGGAAAAGATTCAGAGAGGAATATAAAGTGCTTGCAGCTGAATCCGCTTCTGAGGCTCTTGAGGCACTTCGTGAATTAAAAACGAAAAACGAAACTGTAGCATTATTTATATCCGACCAGCGGATGCCTGAAATGGAAGGTACGACATTTCTGGAAAAGGCAAGGGAAATTTATCCAGATGCTAAAAAAGTACTGCTGACCGCTTATTCCGATATTGAAGCTGCCATAAAAGCTATTAATACTTTAAGGCTTGATTATTACCTCCTTAAACCTTGGAATCCCCCGGAAGAAAAACTTTACCCGGTACTGACGGATCTGCTTGACGACTGGCAGAACAATTTTATTCCAGAACTTTCAGGAATTAAAATAATAGGCTATCAATGGTCGCCTGTATCTCACAGGATAAAAGATTTTCTTACCGGGAATTTAATTCCCTACAAGTGGCTGGATATAGAACTCAATAAAGAAGCAGCCGAGCTGATTAGTTCAAATAAGCTTGAATCCAATGAACTGCCCGCCATATTTTTTGAGGATGGCAGCATATTAAAATCTCCCAATGAGAGTGAGCTGGCTAAGAAGATCGGGTTGAACTCGACGGCTTCTGAGGAACTGTACGATGTAGTGATAATTGGGGCAGGTCCTGCAGGTTTAGCTGCTGCGGTATACGGCGGAACCGAAGGATTAAAGACTCTTATGATTGAAAGAAAAGCCCCGGGGGGACAGGCAGGCACAAGTTCAAGGATTGAAAATTACCTGGGATTTCCAGCGGGTCTATCAGGTGCCGATCTTACAAGAAGAGCTCTGACCCAGGCAACTCGTTTCGGGGTCGAACTTCTTTCCCCCTGTGAAGTTATCGATATCACCACAAGGGATAATTATAAGATACTTTCGCTATCCAACGGTATCGAGATAAAATCTCACACTATTATTATATCCACCGGGGTTGATTACCGGACACTTGATATAAAGGGTGTAAATGAATTGTCAGGCGCAGGTGTGTATTATGGTTCAGCAGTGGCAGAAGCCCACTCATGCAAAGGTAAAAATGTGTATATGGTGGGCGGCGGAAATTCTGCGGGTCAGGCTGCAATGTATCTTTCGGCTTTTGCCGAAAATGTTTATATAGTAATTCGAAGAGATTCTCTCCTTTCAACAATGTCACATTACCTGATCGATCAGATTAACCAGACAAAAAACATTTCAATAATATCCAACTCTATTGTAACAGAGGTTAAAGGGAATAAAAGTCTTGAATGTGTTATACTTCAGGACATAGCAACCGGTCAGCAAAAAACCAGAGAGGCGGGGGCATTATTCATTTTTATCGGTGCCAGGCCTATGACTGACTGGATAAAGCTTAGCATATTTAAAAACCCGAAAGGCTTTATCGAAACTGGAAGAGATATGCTTAAGTATGATAATATGAGCAGGGTATGGAAGTTGAAACGTGATCCCTACCTGCTTGAAACCTGCATTCCGGGTATATTTTCGGCTGGGGATGTAAGAGCCGGAGCAATGAACCGCGTTGCATCTGCAGTAGGAGAGGGGGCGATGGCGATTAAACTTGTTCACGAATACCTGGCAGGGATTTAGGGAATTATCGAATTACGCGGAGGAATTAGGGAATTATCGAATTACCGAATTACCGAATTGCGGATTGTGCGGATTAATTAGGGAATTGCGGATTTGCGGATTGAGCGGATTAATTAAGGAATTATCGGATTACCGAATTGCGTATTGAGCGGATTAATTAGGGAATTG
>DATFVA010000046.1:0-5370 GCA_035260565.1 Ignavibacteriaceae bacterium
AATATTATATCATATTGTGTATTCATAACACCGAGTTCAGCAAGATCCGAAGCAGTTTTCATCATACTCCCCCAGGTGTCATCAGGGTTTGGGAAGACTTCAAGGCTGTCAATTACATAGTAAAAGAACTGAACGTTTAATTTAAGTTTCGAATTACGCCAGTAGAAAAGCTGTCCCGTCTTTAGAGAATTTTTGATTTTCGGTACATCGGAACCAGGTATGGTTCCATTATTTGTATTTTTATAAATAACAACTGCAATCTTCAGATTTGCATAAGTATAAAAACCATCTGTTGAACCGGCAGTTGAGATTTGTTCTTCTGATGATGAAGCTATTTCTATCTGGGAAAAATCTCTTGCTTTAACCTCATAATAGTATTGTGTACCTGGCTCCAGTCTTGTATCAATGAATGTTGTGTCAGTACCTGTATATCCGACAGGCAGACCATATGGTTCGCCGGATATACGTCTGTAAATATTGTAACCGGCAATACCGGTTGTGTCATTGTACGCATTCCAGCTCAGAGAGACATTGGTTGCCGTGGCAGACAGAGTCAGATTTTCTATTATACCCGTCGGCTTTTTTATTTCCACGGAATGTAAGTTTACCATTCCCATACTGCAGACTGTGTATAAAGAGATAAACAAAAGAAATAAATATTTTACTGAAGATATTTTCATTACCCGGTAAAAGTCCTCCAGCTGTTATTATTTTAGCATAATCATTTTCCTGTTGAGTATTATGCTGCCCGCTTTCAGCCTGTAAAAATATATTCCTGACGAAACAGAAGTATTTTCGTTATTCCGGCCGTTCCACGTTATATTATATCTGCCCTGACGCTGTACCTGATCTACCAGTGTTTTCACTTCACTGCCGAGAAGATCGTATACAGTTAACGTAACAGGAGTTTGTTCAGCAATCTGATAGCTTATATTAGTCTCAGGATTAAACGGGTTCGGATAATTCTGGTCAAGTTTATAACTATAAGGAATATTGCCATCAGTATTGACACCTGAGGGATTGATCAGGTTCATAGTCATATCATAATTCGCAGTAAGTGTGTCTCCTGACCAGTATTTCAAATTGAAAGAAGAAACCGGCAGAAAGTTATATCCAACAAGACCGGCATACTCAACCCTGACAATTGCAATAGCGTTTGAAAAACCGTAATCATGAGTAATAGTACCGCTTGTACTGAATGGACATCTACCAGCATTGATCCTCCCCAATGAGTCTGTCGTGAACTGAAGATCGGGTGTATTATCATAATATTTGCCGTACCAGACTCCCGCTTGAGGACCCGCCTGGTAAATTTTGACATCTGCAAAAGGCAGGATATTCCCCGCATTGTTTTTAAATGTAATCATATTATTCTGAGGCAGATTCTGCATGAATACCCCAATGTTATTGGGTGCATTGTAGTTTCCATAGGTTGCCCTGTGACCTGCTATTAAATTTAGTGCGGGTGCACTGTAATGATCTATATACGTATATTGCCCATTCATTAAACCATGAATGGGAGTGGAGTAGACAGCAGAACCGGTTAAAGGCATAAGCGGTGTCCCTGCAACAAGCTCACCATTCTCCATTATCCCGACAGTGCTGCCGGTTCCGTCCTCATTAACGTCGAATCCATAAACATCAATCAGGTACCGGGCATGACCCAGCTCATGAAATAAAGACCCTTCAAAGTAAAATGGATTACCGTCAGAAATTGAATGGTGGTTTGCATAAAAAGTGCCTTCAAGCAGGTTTATGGGAAAACCCCACTGAAGATCGACTGTTCTGTCATTTATGTTTGGTGTATTTGTAGCCAGTCCGCCAGCCAGAGGAAGGGCACTGTCGGGAACAACAACAATTTCATCTATCCTTACTCTGTCAAGCACTCCCTGCGGTGATTCAGGGTAGACAGCAGTATCCAGCATAAGGTTCCATCTTTTCACATGGCGGTTAGCCCAGTCCTCCCAGCAGTTGGAATGTATACCCAGTTCTTTCTGATACTGATGGAAATAATCATATACGCTTTGTTCTACATAAAAACCGGCACCAATTGCATTAGTATATATCAGAAGCGAATTGTTTCCTTCTTCTTCTTCATTAATCTGGTTCTGCGGATCGATATCGATCTGGAGCTGATGACGGTCAAATGTCCAATCCCAGGAATAATCTACGTTTGCAATACTGTCAGACGGAATATAAACCGTTCCTGTATCTACTATTACACTGTCCATCAACCAACGGTACTGAACATTGAGATTCTGATCAGTCCAGTTTTTAACTTTCGCTTCCCATGTAACATTATCGCCTGCAGCCGGCCACCCATCGGATTCCGGATGAGGGCTGCCCCAGATATAATCAATTTTCGGCAGCCTGGTTATATAACCTATAGTAAGGTCAAATCCTGCTGGAGCGCCTTCATTTATATCTATTGAATGTGAGCTCAAGATTCCCCCGGAAGATTTTGCATAAACTATATATCCGTAATGCTCTGTAAGTACCGCTGTCTGGTCTGTAAAGATACCTGAATTTATTCCATCGCCGACACTGTGATACAACATCCTCATCCTGCCGTCCGGCAGTACGTCGCTGAAACTTCTCCTGTATACCGAATATGTCATTCCGCTTATCTGATCCCACGAGATAATCCTGTACCCGGTGGAACTATCGACTGAGAGGGTAAGATTCTGAGGAGCCTGCGGAAGACTAACCAGAGATAAATTGAGGTTGAGCGGAAAACGTGTCCACGGAATTGCCATAACTGAATCCTCTAAGGTACCCTGCTGCATTGTCTGATTACAGGTGAACCTGATATAGACTTTATCTCCGACCTGCAAAGAAGGATCTGCAAAGTTGCCAAGCTCAACACCGAATGTGCCCTGCCCTGTAATATTGGGAACTCCCCCTACATCCCACCTTGGTGCATTTTCAATCAGAATATGCGACTGATCATCATTTAGATATGCCGTAAATGAAGCTGCAGGCGGTACGTGATTACATAAAACACCGTTTTCGTGGTATACAAAATTCCTGAAATATACCGATTCACCATTCTGAGCCGCAAGCGGTACAAAATAGAGAATACTGAGTAATGCAGTTAAAAATATTTTCATTAATATCCTTCTATTTAATATTAACACCGATTCCAATCCTGTGAGCATTGCCAAGGAGACTAAACTTGCTGAAAGAATAATCTACCCTTGTACTGATTCCGGTAACATCCAGTTTTACTCCGGCACCAAATGAAAAAGTTGCAGCATCATAATTTATTTTATATCCACCGCGGGCAAAGAAGATATCCTGAAAACTGTATTCAGCGCCAACCTGTGTAAGAGGCTGACCATCATTGGGTTTCGTAGCAGCTAAACTGATCATTACTTTCTGCTCCTCGCCGTCAATGGCGTTTATACTGGCTCCGAAAGTAAAGGCTGTGGGCAGCGGATAACTTTCATTGACATATTTGACCTGTGAACCGAAATTCGATATCTGCATCGCAAATTTAAAATCCCGGAATCCCGATGTGTACATAGCAGCAATATCAACTGAATATGCATCGGCGGAAAAGTCTTTATAAAGGGTCATATTAATAAAGTTGAGTGTTAGCCCCACCGTTACCTGTTCTGTAAAGAACCTTGAATATGAAAGTCCGAATTTGTAATTCCCGGCTGAAAAGGTTTCACCGGTACCATCAGGCTGCAGGGGGGTCCTTACCTTCATCATATCGGTGTAGAGTGCAGTAACCGCGGCAGCGAATGTACCTATATCCTCAAAAGTCTGTGCGGCCGCGGCATAATCATGATTGATACCCGCGAACCAGAAGTTATGGTTGAATACAATGTCAGTTCCCTGCACCCAGGCAAGTGCGGCTGAATTATAGAATGTACCTTCAGCTCCCTCAACTGCAGAAATGTAAGCATCACCAAGTGCAGTACCGCGTGGACTAATACCGATTTTCAGGAATTGTGCGTCTGTACTCCCAGGCCGCTGAAATTGGGCAAACAGAACCGGTGAAAAAATTAAGACTGCAGTTATAAATTTCTTAATCATATTACAAACCTATTTTGGTTTCAGCTGTTGAAACTTCACTTATTTTATGATCACAAACTTTCCAACCTGTACCTGGTTGTTTGTTTTATCTTCACACGTAAACAGGTAGATTCCGCTGGAAACCGCCTGTCCGACATAACTTGTCAGGTTCCAGTCTTCGTAACCCCTGGTGGGATTATTATGATCCAAAGTATAAACAAGATCTCCGGCAAGTGTATATATTTTAATTTGGCAGGCGGCAGGAAGGTTTATAAACTGTATCCTCCTGTCCTGCTCCATCCAGTTTTCGCGTGTGCCCCTGGGTTTCTCCCAGGGAGGATCATAATTCTGATATGCAATATCACCCCTGTATGGATTAGGAACGACGGCAACTTCACCAACACCCGATGGAGGCTGAGTACCGGGTACTGCCTGCTGAGCATTTGTATAAATACTTGATTCCTGTGCAGGGAAATCCGCAACCGTATCTTCCTTTGAAAATGCAGTTACCGAGTAATAGTAGTCGAAATTATTCAGCAGCCCCCTATCGGTATAGGTCCTCTCCAGCCCGGTGTTGTATCCGTATTTATCACCGGGAACATCGAATTCAGCAAGAAGAGTCCATGGCCCGGCGGCACTTCTTGTGCTTTTATAAACCTTATAGCCCTCAAATGGCTGCTGACTGCTGTCTGCCCTGTAAGGATCTGAATATGTTTCCGGGTCGACATCTCCCTGTTGAGGGGCCCAGTTTAATACCACTTCGTGGTTCTTCATAACCATTCTTAAAGGAGGTTTGGGCGGAGGTGACGGTACCTTAAAATTCTGACCTATCAGCCAGTCCAGCCTGTCGAGATTCTGTAATGTGCCTTCTATACCCTCTCCCAGGATTTCACCGATTGTAAACGATAGTGTATCCCCGACATTTATATCGAAGGGACCGAAGCTGATTATAAACTGTGAGCCGATCGGATCCTGCTGATTTTCCATTATCAGGTTGGCAGCCATTTGTTTATACCTGAGAGGATCCTGTGGAGGAGGAGCACCAAGTCCCTGCCCGGGGTACCAGTTGAATGTCCATCTTATGGAATCTTCAGGTATATTTTCAGGAGGATAAACTTTAATGCCTATCGGACTATAAGCATTACCGTCAACACCTCCGGGAGCATCAACCGACAATCCGAAATGCTTATCAGGATAATAAACCGAATAATCATCCAGCGCAAAATTCCATCCGCTTCCCCTGTATCCGACATTACCATCCAGCCAGTAGGCTATGTAAACTTTCTTCAGATTATATCTTGTGGATATCACCTTAAAATTGTAGATAATTTCCTGGTCGAGCGGAGG
>DATFVA010000047.1:0-4261 GCA_035260565.1 Ignavibacteriaceae bacterium
TAATCCCCTTACATTACTTTTCTGACGGTTTATATAAACCGATAAAGACTGTAGCGATACTGCCCGAGACTCAATATGAATTATTTGTCAGCATAAATAATAAAACAATTTATAGTAAAACTCTTGTCCCGGATGTTCCCAATGTAGTCAACGTTACAAATGTTCAGAATAATTACCTCTCAGCCCGTGTAACAGCAAAGTCCGGAGAGGCATATGGAGCAGCCTGGATAGTATCAGGAGGCGGAGGGCAGACTGCAGAAAAAGCCGATGATTTCTTTTCGGTGGAAACTTCCGATCATTACCCTTCAGATGTGCTGGTCAGAACACAGAATATTCCTCCTCCCTACAATACAAGCACCTACAGCGACAGATTCTTCATACAGGTTTATGCTTTTGATAAAGCTTATAAAGATTATTTTCTAACCAAAACCAACAGCAATCAGATTGATAACACTTTTACTTCCGGCGGCGGACCTGTTGTTTGGAATGTTTACGGAGACGATGTCATTGGTCTCTTCATCGGGATGACAGAAGGAACTTTAACACATCCATGAAATATGTGAAAAGAATATTCTGCTTTATTTTCTTACTCTCACTGTCTTTTTCAGGATGTCTCAAGGATACACTAAACAATCCTGATTCCGGTGCTTCCCTGAATGATAATGCTAAATTACTATACTATCTTGAAGATGAAGGTGATTACATAAATACAAATAATATGCCTTCACTTGCCGACGTCGATGAAGTCTATTCCAATTTAGAATCATACCTCCTTCTGGATATCAGGCCCCCGGAGGAATTTTCAGCAGGTCATATTGATGGAGCAATAAATCTATCACATTCTGGTTTAATCACATTCCTTGACAGTATTGATTACACCTTTTATCCTAAGGTCGTTATAATCAGCCGGAACGGACAATCGTCAGCTTTTTATACATGCCTGCTTCGTCTCTACGGCTTTCAGAATGTGTTCTCAATGAGTTATGGTATGGCTGCCTGGAATCCGGATTTTTCATCCCAATGGCTTGGAGCACTTAGTCAAAATGAAAATCTCCTCACGACATTTAATCTTGAGTATGTACCAAAACCCGATTATAGTCCGCTGCCGTCAGTCAATCTTGAAAGCGGAAACCTGCGTGACGCAGTTAGCAAAAGGATCCTGCAGGTTATGGAGGAGGCGTACGAAGATAATCTTACAGGAGGATCGGGTTATGCAACAGTAGATTTTCAGAACCTTATGCTGAATTTTAATGAATACTTCATTGTCTGTTATAATGAGGGATTATTGTACAGGCAATTAATACTACATATTTCTCATCCTCCGGGAGCCGTACTTTATACACCTCCTCCCTCTTCATCGGATTTAAGCAGCTCTACATACCTCCAGACACTGCCCCAAAACCGAAAAATTGCATTTTACTCCACCGATGGCCAGTTAAGTGCTTTTGCCGCTGCATACCTCAAGGTACTTGGTTACGACGTAAAATCAGTCCTATTCGGAGCAAATAATATGTTCTACGATACTGTACTTGGAGCAGACGGATTAAAGGATGAAGCCTTCACAACCGAAAAAATAAAAAACTATCCATATATGACAGGGAATTAATTCCTGATCAATGTTTATACTTTTTAGTTTACATTAGAAGGATACTTACCCTCATTCTCATCTTTTCTTTCATTTTTTTTGTAATTTTATTCCACATTCTTTTTTAAGAAATATAATATGACAACTGACCATAGCCTGGAAAAACTGATTGCCGGTGAAAAAGCAGTTGAGTTTATAAAAGACGGTATGCTCCTGGGACTGGGAACCGGGTCCACTGTATTCTATACGATTAAAAAAATCGGCGAACTTGTGCGCGAGGGAATGAGTCTTTCAGCAGTATCTACTTCTACGGCGACTTCACAGCTTGCAGCATCTCTCGGGATAGAGATACTGCCGTTTAATGAGATCACCAGGACAGATCTTACAATAGACGGTGCAGATGAAGTCGACCCCGATCTTAATGGAATCAAAGGAGGAGGCGGTGCACTTTTATATGAGAAACTCGTCGCGGAAGTTTCTGATAAAATTATCTGGGTAGTAGACTCGGACAAGCGGGTTGCTAAACTCGGGAAGTTCCCTCTTCCGGTGGAAGTAGTCCAGTATGGACTTAACCACATTCTGCGGCAATTTACAGAAAGAGATTATAAGCCGGTTCTCAGGATTAAGGAGGGTAAGCCCTTTGTGACGGATGCCGGGAATTTTATCGTAGACCTCAATCTCAAGGTAATTCACAACCCGGAAGAACTGAACAGGGAGATCAAACTTTTAACCGGGGTTGTCGAAACCGGCCTGTTCCTTAACCTTGCAGATAAAGTAATAATCGGCAGAGGTAATAAGACAGAAATAATATCCCGGGATTTCTGATAAAATGACTGTAGAAGAAAAAGTTCTATCATTTCCTCTTAAACAGGCTCCCCTGGTTAAAATCAGTGATCCTCTGCTCAAAAAAAATAAACTTTCACTCTATATAAAGAGAGAAGATCTGATTCACCCGTATATCTTCGGAAACAAGTGGTACAAATTAAAATATAACCTCATCGAAGCCGAAAAACAAAATAAAAAGACTCTATTAACCTTCGGAGGAGCATATTCAAATCATATTTTCGCAGTCGCTGCTGCAGGTTCAATATTCGGGTTTAAAACCATAGGCATTATCCGGGGAGAAGAACACCTCCCGTTCAATCCGGTATTGAATTTTGCAAAGAAAAGGAATATGCTGATTAATTATGTCAGCAGAACCGATTACAGGAAAAGAGCAGACGAGGATTTCATCTCGAAGCTGCATAAGGTTTATGGAAATTTTTATCTTCTGCCTGAAGGCGGTACAAATGAATTCGCAGTTAAGGGCTGTGCTGAAATCCCCAGCACGATTGATATCAATTATGAATATATCTGCACAGCCTGCGGAACCGGAGGTACAATTGCTGGTTTGATAGCAGGTGCATTACCAGGAACAAAAGTACTGGGATTTCCGGTATTAAAAGGTGCCAACTTCCTTAGGCAAAAAACTGCTGAACTGCTTTCACAGTCTCAATCTTCGCCTTCGGGGAATTATGAAATGTTTATGGATTACCATTTCGGGGGCTATGCAAAATCGAATAACACCTTGCTTTCGTTTATCCGGGATTTTAACAAGAAAAATAATTTTATGGCTGACAGCATTTATTTTGGAAAAATGCTGTTCGGCATATATGATCTGATAAGGAAAGGTTATTTTATAAAGAATAAAACTATAATTGCTATCAACAGTGCCCCTGTTGAGAACGTGGTTTTATCCGTTTAGTTTTGTGTAATCTGAATTCCTTTCAAGATAGGAATTCTTTGCAAGCACCTCTTCCCTGAATTTTTGTTCGTCCAGTTTCAGTTTTCGGAATCGTTCTTCAAGATATTCCATAAATTCTTTTTCACTGAAACCCTTGTTCTCAGTATCCTGAGTTTTTTTTTCGTCCCTCTTCATGGCTGCCATCCACTCGTTTTTGAATTTATACTTGTTTATATAGTATAAAATTTTATATAATCATGCTGTGTCTAATATTACAATATTAATAGTTGTGAAGTGTTAATTAAATATTAAATCTTTAATAAACAGAAATAATAGCTGGACCCTTTTTTTTACCCTTTTATCTCTCCTACGAGTAATGCCGCCGGAAACCTGCTTAAAATATCACCGAGATCCAGGCTGTAACCAGCTTTAATAGTATCACCTGTAATCAGGTTTTTCAGATTTTTGAGCTCAAATGGAAGCCTGATGATTGTATTCTTCCATATATCTCTCCCCAAAGGCAGATTTCCGGCCTCTAAAAAGCCTGTTAAAAGCCTTGGTGCAATTACAATGGCAGCCAGGTTTTCATTTTCCCGCATATAACAGATTATATTTTTATTGTACTCTCCTGCCGAATTAAGAGAAGAATATTTACCAGCATTAAAAAGTTTCCGGTATTTTTTCTTTGCTCCCAGCACTTTTTTTATTAAAAACATTTTAACTGCTCCGTTTTTCATATTCGAAAATAAATAACCGAATAGTTCATCCATATCGGTTGACTTATTTATTCGGGCAATCATCTGCTGTCTCATCGAATAATCCACTGGTCTCCTGTTATCAGGGTCAACAAGACTGAAATCCCATAATTCAGTTCCCTGGTAAAAATCAGGAACACCCGGACAGGTCATTTTGATAAGGACCTGTGAGAGGGAATTAAAAATTCCAAAATGCGA
>DATFVA010000048.1:0-2206 GCA_035260565.1 Ignavibacteriaceae bacterium
AAAGTCGACGAAAGATGGTTCGAGCATTGGGATATAAAGAAGTTCAAAAAAAGGGGAGAGAAGAATTGCAGAAAGATATACGGGGGAAAATTCGAGAAGCTGATATCAAATATTAATTCATTCTCTCCTGAGATATCAGACTGGCTGGTGACTGAAGGATACGGAAAAGTATTCGGACGCAAAGGTTTGTCTCTTAAAGAGAGGGAAGTCTGCAATATAACAGTGCTTTCTGCTTTGAGATTCGAAAGCCAGCTTTACTCCCACATCAACGGCGGGCACAGAACAGGGCTTCATTGGAAAGAGATCGAAGCAGTTATCGATTGCCTGGCTTTTCTGGATAAGAATTGTATGAAGTTCGGAAAGAAAGTACTTCATATGTTTGTACAGACAAAAGGATTGTAAGGCTCTTATCCTGATCTATTATCACTGGTTGCGTCGCTGCTTCAAAAACAAAAAGAGAGGAGCTCAGGTTTTTAATATTCCCTGGCTCCTCATCAAAATTATATATATGCCCGCGTGATCTTTACATAGGGATCTTTCAGGCATAAATGACATCAGAAAAATATCGCTGCGTTCAGATTAATAATTCCGATAGTTTCCTCGCCGCTCTCTTTCCCGAACAAATTCAGCATCTGGTATTTCAGGCTGACATCAAAATCAATCGGCAGCAATGTGAGCATTACGCCGGCACCGATTCCCAATCCCATCCTTGAAACACCGGAAGCAGTTGGGGCCCCGGTAGTCTCAAAATCGCCGAGACTGTTAAACTCTATATCCAGTCCCAGGTAAGGACTCAGAGGTCCGGGCAGAAGTGAGAGTTCTCCTCCAACTCCGATGGACAGAATATTTTGTTTAGTATCGGCATCCCCAACAGCAGTTTTTCCCCGGAAGAAATGGTATTCAATGAAGCCGATAGGCGTGATTGGAATTACCGGTACGCTTAGTTTCCCTTTAATCCCGATATGATATTCGGATGAAAAACCCGCAGCATCGGTATAATAGGAAGGGGATTGAACAGAAGATAGGCCCCCGCCTATACCTATTTTTAAACTTTGTGCCTGTGCATCCTGGTGAACTAAAAATGAAACCGCAATAAACAGAAACAGTACAAATGATTTTTTCATTGTTATTCCTTTATTATTGTTTGGAATGCAAAATTATATAGAAAAATACGGCCAAAATGAATTATACCGCTCACATAACATTCCAAATATACTAAAGACCTCCTATCTTTAACAAATATCTTTAAGTGAAATCCTGTATGCTATTTTAAGTATTGACTTTATGAAAGCAGAAAAACTATATTGGGCATCAAAACTGAGAAATTATTTTTTCAGGGCAGCAGCATTTGACAGCATTAATTCAACCGGGTAATTCTGTACCGCTTTATCAAATTATAACGGGATTTTTTCTCGCCTTATTGATTTCCCTCTTTTCACTAAAACTGAGCTTTCTGACGAAAAGCGGGACTTTTGCAGTATTCATCCTGGCTTTTCCGATTTTCAGTCTTGGAGGATGGCAGTGGACGGTCCCAATATTTACTTTTTTCATTCTTTCAAGCCTGCTTTCTAAAATAAGGGAAAAGAAGAATCCGTCTGTGAATGATTATTTTGAGAAATCAGGGTCCCGTGATTTTTACCAGGTGCTGGCAAACGGAGGACCGGGAGTGATTCTGGTGGTGATCAATTACTTTTTTCCTGACCTGATTTGGTACTATGCATATTCAGGAATTATTGCTGCTTCCTGTGCTGACACATGGGCGACTGAAATAGGAACTATGTCGCCCCATAATACTTATGATATCCTGAACTTCAGAAAAACCGAGCAAGGCTCCTCAGGCGGAGTTTCTTTTGCTGGATTTACCGGTTCTCTGCCTGGTGCATTTTTAATTTCGCTGATTTCTGTTTTATGGATTGATAACGACCGTATAGATTTTATATTGATGATCACTTTTGCAGGATTCGCAGCGGCTGTTTTTGATTCTCTTTTAGGATCTGCTGTACAGGCTCAGTATAAATGCCCTAAGTGCAGGCGAATAGTAGATAAAAAAATACACTGCGGAGGAAATGCAGAAAAATACAGGGGAATAAATTTTATGAATAATGATTTTGTAAACCTTGCTTCCGGCTTATTTGGAGGCATTGTTGTTTTTTCTTTAACTACGCTTTGAAAAACCGAATGAAGATATACCTGTTAATTTTCATAA
>DATFVA010000049.1:0-4191 GCA_035260565.1 Ignavibacteriaceae bacterium
CAGCCGTTAGCTGTTGTGATAGTATAATTGCCCGTTCCAGCTTCGAAATCATCCATAAAGAGAGTAACTATACTTGGATCCTGCATTGTTGTAAAGTGCCAGGTAGAACCGGTAGTTGTGCCGGTACCATCTGTCTCATTAACTTTCCAATAGTAGTCTGCAGAATATGACATTGTTCCAGGATCAAAGGTTGATATTGGAGATCCACTATAAACAGAAGTTAAACTTCCAGGACTTGTTCCCCAGAATACTTCTATAGATGTAGCACCAGCCGGATTTGTCCAGGATAAATCCTGATTAATGTCCACATCTGTTGCTCCGCTAACCGGATCAGGATCTGTAGCAGGACCAGGGCCAAGAATCGGTCCATACTCGTTATTAATTGCAAATGGAGCTATCTGAAGGAATCCCCAGTCAACTATCAGTGTAGTTGCACCGGTAGTAGGATCCATTGTCCTTAATTGTCCTGAAAATGTTGTATTATTAAAAGCACTAAGATAGATTGTACCTGTAGCCTGATCAATATCCATTCCCTGGCCATAATTTGCATCATAGCCTAATGGGCCTAATAATGTAGTGGCACCAGTAGCAGGATCAAAAGTATAGGCATTATCATCTATCAGATCATAACCATACCCTACACCTGCTGAATTAATAGCTATATCAATCATTGCTCCGGTCGGACTTGGGAAACCAGCAACCAGAGTCGCAGTCATTGAACCCATATCAAAAGAATACAAATTATTTGTTGAAGTAAAAACACCGCCGCACAAATAATATGTTGAGTTCGCATCATCATAAGCGATACCATTAACTGAAGCTCCCGCTTCCAATCCGGTAATAGCACCGATCAGAGTAACTGAACCTGTGTTTTCATCAAATTGATAAAGCTGAGGAGGAGGACCGGCATCTACAAAATAGTAATTGAGATCGCCGCCTCTAACACCACTGGAAGCAAATACAGGAGCTGCCCAGGTTCCGATATTGGTAATTGGAGTTCCTGCAGGAAGGGGTAATGAAAGAGTGTTTGCACCATCAAAACCAAAAGCCATATCCCCGGGCACATCTGAATTAGTCGGGGTATGAATAAAAGTTGTATGGGATTGTTTCAACTCCGGTATCCTACCGTTGTTGACATCGGTATTTTGAGCCAGAGTTAGAGCGGAAAACCCTAACAGAAGCCACGCCATTAAAAAAAGTTTGTGGAATTGCATCATAAAAAAGACCTCCATTGAATTTGTAGAAAGAAAGTTAATTAAGAATTTGAACAATTAATTAAAAGGATGAAGCCTTTAATTAAAATCTATGTCTGTTTAACTGATTAAAAAAAGAATTACGGATAATTAACAAAACATTATAAATTGATATAAAATCTTAATTGATGAGCTGAATAAATAAGATTCATATCTATAATTAAATTATATTTAGTTTAAAGTATTGATTCGGACTAATTTTTAGAGATTCCCCAAAGTTCCTTATAAATAGTATATAACTACCTTCGCCGTTCTTCAGCATTAAATTCTGAGGTAAATAAAATAATACGGACCTTCGACTTTTTACAATCAATGAGTATCCTTTGAGTATCGTATGAGTATCTGTTGGAACAACATTAAATAAATTAATTCAATTTAGCAAGTAAAAGCTGACCTCAAAGAATATTTTTTAAATATTTTTTTACTAATTGTTAAGGTGAAACTATTGCGGGTTATAGACTTTTGAGCATTTTAGAATTTTAGTTGCTTGTTTTTATTCATGGACAAGGTTTCAAGCTGCTTTTTATAAGCTAAAATCCTTTTTTGAAGCAAAATATCACTTGTGCCTAAAATCTGGGCTGCCAGAAGGCCGGCATTTTTAGCCTGATTGATTCCAACTGTGCCAACCGGCACTCCGCCAGGCATTTGTACTATTGAGAGAAGAGAATCAAGTCCGTCCAGTGATTTAGATTTAACGGGTACCCCGATAACAGGCAGCGGAGAATGAGCAGCTGTCATTCCGGGCAGATGAGCAGCACCGCCCGCGCCGGCTATTATCACCTTTATTCCCCTTTCATGTGCAGTTGAACCATATTCAGCCATATATTCCGGAGTACGGTGCGCGGATACTATTTTTATTTCATAAGGAATATTAAATTCATCAAGGATTTCTGCAGCTTCTTTCATAACCGGCAGATCAGAGTCACTCCCCATTATAATTCCCACCGTTGGTTTTGATTTCATGGTTCACCTAAATAATAATTTTTCGTTCAATTTTTTTTAATTCCGATAGTACAGGTTCAATCTTATCTCCCAGCATTGTAATGTGACCCATTTTCCTTCCGGGTCTCGATAAATCCTTTCCATAGATGTGAAGATGAAGATATTCATTTTTCAAAGATTCTTTATAATCAGCAACCATCCCCGGGCCTTCTTTCTTTCCCAAAAGATTTATCATTACTGCATACGGTTTGACCATTTCTGCAGAACCTAACGGCAATCCCAGTACCGCACGCACATGGTTCTCGAACTGTGAAGTTGTACAGGCTTCTATGGTATAATGCCCGGAATTATGGGGACGCGGAGCCATTTCGTTAAGAAGAATTTTGTTATCTCCCGTAATAAATAATTCAATTCCAAATAAGCCTATGCCCCTGACAGCCTCTACAGCCCTGATTGAAATTTCCTTTACATTTTTCTGCAGCTTTAGAGAAATCTGTGCCGGAGCTATTACGGTATGGCAGATATGATTTTTTTGAATTGTTTCAACCACAGGGTACGCAATAGTTTCAGTCTGTGTCCTTGCAATCATTACTGCGAGTTCTTTTTTAAATTCGACAAATTCCTCTGCCATCAGATCAGAATGCCGGTCCGAAAGTTTATTTATACCATCGTTATAACTTTTCTCATCGGTTACCAAAGCATTTCCGTAACCGTCATAACCCATTTTTCTGGATTTAAGAACAAATTTATTCCCGAGTTTTTTTGAAACCGACTTATAACCTGATGAATTTTTAACTTCTACAAAGGCGGGTACCGGTAAACCGTTTCGCAAAAATGTCTGCTTCTGAATAAATTTATCCTGTATTAGTGAAATCGTTTTTGATGACGGCAGGACCTTCTTCCCCAGCAGTTCGATAAATTCCAGGTCTTTGTAATCAATAAATTCATTTTCCAGGGTAATTATATCGCAATGGCTGATAAATTTTTTAATAAGGTCTTTATCATTCACCCAGCCTACGTATTCATATTTTGTTAATTGTCCTGCGGGCGACTGCGCTTTCTTTTCAAGTATTGCTACTTCAAATCCCAGTTTATACGCCTGGTAAGCAGACATACGTGCTAACTGTCCGCCTCCCAGAATTCCGATTCTGATTCGTTTCTTCATCTTATAAATTATAATATCAAAAGTATTTGTCCTAATTTAATAATAATTTCTCCAATCAACCTTGCTGACACTAATTCCATCCGACTGAAGCAGTATTCCTCCTTCTCTGTCTGTTCTGAATACTTCGCAGCCTGTTTCTGTTAATCTTCTGATTACTTCTGCCGAAGGATGTCCGAATTTATTTTTAATTCCACAGCTAATCAAACCGATCCCGGGTGCAGTTCTATTTAAAAAATATGATGATGAACCGGATTTACTGCCGTGATGACCAACTTTAAGAACGTCTGCCTTTAGAAAATCTTTATACTTATTCAGATAATATTTCTCACCCTGTACTTCAAGATCACCGGTAAACAAAAATGAAGTTCTGCCGTAAGTTAATTTCAGAACCCCGCTTTTGTTATTTGATGAGAATAAACCTGTCCCGGAATAAGTACTATCAGTAAGAATGAATATTTCAGTATTTCCGATTTTTAAAATAGCCTTCCTGTAATAAGCTGTACAAATATTTTTATGTCTCAGGTACGTTTCGAAACGGATATCTTTGGTGGAAGAACTATCCGCCCGTGGTTTATATATTTTCTTTACCCTGCCCTCTTCAATCAGTGAGAAGAAGCCGCCGTAGTGGTCGGCATCAATATGCGAGATAAATGCATAATCAATGATTTTAATTCCCAACCGGTTTAAAAGAGGCAGTATTACTGATTCACCGTTATCATAAAAAGGAGTCGTCTCCCCGGCATCTACCAGTGCAGTTTCTCCATCCGGAAATCTAATCAGGAATGAATCACCCTGCCCTACGTCAATCATATAAACGCTTAATTTATTTTC
>DATFVA010000050.1:0-2561 GCA_035260565.1 Ignavibacteriaceae bacterium
CAGAGAACTGAGCTACGCGAAGGGTTCAATGCATCCGGTAACGCAAAATATGCGGAATCCCACTTGCTAGTAACCCTCTAAAAATTTAGATAAAGTCGGAGTTGTCATAAAATTGTAAAAATTGAATTGAAGTCAAATAAAGAACCGAGGACAAGCTGCCATCGGGCTGAACTCTCATTGAAGAGGCGGGGAAAACTTGATGAAAATTATTTCAATGTATTTATTTATTATGCCAGGTACTTACAGAAACTGAATCACCTATAGAAAAACTCATCAAATCTTCTCCTATAATTATCGGTCCCGAGTAATTTACTTTTGTTCGTTTTAATAACTCCTGTTCATTATGTCCATACATTTTCCCAATATGTGAATATGCCGCCAGTTTTGGTTTCACTTCATTAAAAACTTTGCCTGCCTGCTCAGGGGTGGTGTGATGAGCAAATATATTATATTTAGGATCTAATTTACTTAATGTGTCCGGGGCAATAATTACTTCGTGTATTAACAAATCTGTTCCTCTTGCATACTTGATTAAGTTTTCCGAATATCGTGTATCGCCGGATAATACAACCGAATGTCCGTCATATTCAATCCTGAACCCAAAGGCAGGCACAACGGGATAATGGTCGACTAAAAATGCAATTACTTTTACTCCATTTTTTTCATAAACAACTCCCTCCTGTATTTCAGCAGACAAGAGTTTGCTTCCTTCTTCAGGCGCCTTATCATCTTCTATTCTTATTTTAATATCATAATCAAATGCCTTTTGTAAATATTCAATCATATTATCGGTGCCTGTTGGTCCAAATACTTTAAGCGGTACAGATCTCTTTGATGTGAGCCATCCAGTAAGCCATAAGTCGGGCAAACCCACAATGTGGTCCGAATGCAGGTGCGTCAGAAAAAGAGCATCAATTGTATCATAGGAAACCTTTATTTGATGTAATCTTTGTAAACAACCGCGGCCTGCATCAAAGAGTAAAGTTTCGCTTCCGGCCTGAACAATAGTACTCGCACCAAAACGATCCATAATTGGTTGTGGAGTCCCTGTACCAAGTAAGGTAACTTTTATAGCAGGTTCACTAACCTGTAAGCTATCTTTACTCGCTTTGATTTGTCCCGATATTATAATACTGATTATAACAAGGTAAAAGAAGTTTTTCATACTACATACTTTCATTTTATCATTTCCCTGATGAATTCTTTGAAAACAATTTTGTCAGTTCAGTCAATTGGAATATTCAGATTAATTTAAATGCAAACACAGAACTCAATTGAGAACTGCATCCACGCCTGGAGTGGGGATTGTAAGGAGTAAAAATTATATCTGTATCTGAAGGTGTAGATGTATCAATACTTGCTAAATATCAAATTTTTTTAATTGAAAAGCAATAATTTGGTAAATTATTCTTTTAGATGTGATTCCTAATATAGCGGCAGATTTGAAATTAAGCATATTAAAGGCAAATAAAGAACCCGATGACAGACTGCCATCGGGTTAAACTATTTGCAAGGATAAATCTCTGCAGATTACTTCAATAAAATCATCTTCTTCGTCTGAACAAAGTCTCCGGCGTTAATCGTGTATAAGTAGATGCCTGAAGCTAAAGCCGATGCATTAAACCCGAACTCATAATAACCGGGTTTCATCATTTCGTTTTTTAGCACTTTAACTCTGTCGCCAAGAATATTATAGATACTAAGGTTTACCTGAACTTCCTTCGGAATTGAGAATCGTATTTTAGTTACAGGATTGAAAGGATTCGGGTAATTCTGTTCAAGCGAATACCCTGAAGGAGCATAAAGATTTACCTCGACCGTAGTGCTGTAATGGTAAGAACCGTCAAGATCGATCTGCTTCAGTCTGTAAGAATAACTCCCTTCCCCAGGGAAATCAACCCCGGTAAGTTCATCCGTGAAAGAGTAGCTATGCGGACGTGCGGACGTCCCTGCTCCCTGAACAAAACCGATAGACTGCCAAACCTTACCGTCATGTCCTGTGCCCCCTTCGCTCTGCCTTTCCACCTCAAACCCGCTGTTATTCTTTTCCGTCTCCGTCTTCCATTCAAGAACAACATTACCATCATTCACAGAAGCCTCAAATGAATTTAATTCAACAGGAACAGGACTTTCAGTCGTTATTATCGTCCCGAGAGACCCCACAGCCCATCCCTTAGTATCATTAACGAAGAACACCTGCGAAACAGCGTCGAAAGGGGGGATATTCTGCTTCACCCAGTTATTTCCTCCGTCTGTTGTACGGTAGATGAGAGCCAGTACATCCCCGCTACCGGATTCCAGACCTGCCGCCCATCCATTAAGTTCATTAGTAAAGTAGAGGCCGGAGAGGTCTTCATTCACTCCGAGGGATGTTTCATTCCAGCTGTTTCCGCTGTCAGTTGTTTTAAATATTGCAGTGTAGTGAGGGACGCCGGTATACCACCCGGTAACATATCCGGTAGTGCTGTTAGTAAAAACTATATCACCAAGACTAAAGCCGGACATAGTATGCTGTACGAACCAGTTGGCTCCGCCGTTGGTTGTCTTCATAACTGCCGTCC
>DATFVA010000051.1:0-2315 GCA_035260565.1 Ignavibacteriaceae bacterium
CGTTATATAGCCTGTACCCATAGGAAAGATACGCTCATCGTTTGTCTGAATATGAGTATGCGTCCCAACGAGTACGCTGACTTTCCCGTCTACATAATTTACCAGTGCAAGTTTTTCTGCAGTAGCCTCAGCATGAAAATCAATAAAGATTACATTTGTCTCTTCTCTTAATTTGGGAATTATCCAGTCGCAGCTTCTGAAAGGATCATCGATCGTGGCCATAAAAGTTCTGCCCTGGAGATTAAGAACGGCAACCTTTCCCTTTTTTGTTTCTGCTATATAATACCCGTTTCCGTAGGTCCCTCGGGGATAATTCAGGGGACGTATCGCACGTGGTTCATTTTTCAGGTAATCCTGTGACTGATGTTTATCCCAGGTATGATTTCCGCCGGTAATTACATGAACTCCAAGATTAAACAGGATTTCGCCCTCTTTATTAGTACAGCCCTTGCCATCGGAAGCATTTTCACCATTAGCAATGACAAGATCAGGCTTATATTTCTGGATTAGTCCCGGCAGCCACGTCTGCACCATATCCATACCGGGTTTTCCCACAATATCCCCGATAAAAAGAATATTAATTTGATTCATAATAACCATAATGTAATTTTTAAATATATTGAAAAGAGGAGAGAATTAAAAAAAATGAGGTCTGGAGCCGGATTTCGCCTGCAGAAAACCCCGGTGATGACCTCCTGAATGGGCAGGTAAAAAAAAAGTCCGTATTCTTGATGATTACGGGCTAAACCTACGCTATGCTGTATGGAAAATAATGTACGCCAAGGAAAAATATCAAGTTAGAAGCAAGAGGGATACAGTAAAATTCATTCCCTCTTTTTACCAGAATATGTTATCTTTGTGAAACCTATTAGAAAAATGCTTACAGACACGCTGGAAATACCTCTCGAACAAGCCTCCTTCTCAATCATTGACGTTGAGACAACAGGATTATCAGCCCGTTACAACAATATAATAGAGATCGGAATAGTTAAAATTTCCGATCTTAAAATTAGGGATTCATATCATTCAATGATAAACCCCGGCAAGCCTATTCCTTATTATATCTCTCAGTTTACAGGTATCACGGATGCTGATATCTATGATGCGCCGTTCTTTGAAGATGCGGCGGAAGAGATACTGACCTTTATTTCGGAAGATATAATCGGAGGACATAATTTCTCTTTTGATAAGAGCTTCCTTAAAAAAGAGTTCCTTTATGCAGGAAAGGGACTGTTGTACAACAGGGATGTATGCACCCTGAAGCTTGCAAGAAGAATGTATCCCGACCTAAGGAGCAGATCTTTGTCAAATATGTGTAGATATTTTAAGCTGCACAATGAAGGCTCCCACCGGGCTTTATCGGATGCGAAAGTGACCGCTCAGCTCCTTATAAGGATGATGGAGGAACTGAGGGAAAAACATAACATTCAGACCGTTGAAGAACTGTTGAGTTATCATAAGAAGCCTGCAGCAAAGGGAAAAACAAGCCGTGTAAAAGAATCATTACGGGAAGAAGTATCGGCGCTGCCCCAGGCACCGGGGATCTATTATTTCCTGAATTCGAAGGATAACATCATTTATATCGGGAAAGCGAAGTCTCTGAGGGATAGAATAAAATCATACTTCTCCCCTACTGCTCCCAGGAAAGCTAAAAAGATAGTCCAGCAGGCATCCCGTATAAAGATCGAGATGACTAATACAGAGCTGACGGCTCTGCTCATGGAAGCTGAATCAATTAAGCTAATGAATCCCCGGCACAATACACAGCTTAAAGAATACGGCAATAAGTATTTTCTGAGAATAGATGCTGTAAACGAATTTCCTGCTATAGAGATCTGCAACTATTTTGATTTCGATGGAAGAGATTACTTCGGACTCTTCATCACCAGGAAGAAAGCTGCTGCATTACTTGAAATGCTTCATAAGACATTTGCTCTCAGGGAATGCAGCGATATTGAATTTGCAAGAGAAAAGATCTGTTTCCTTGCCGACATTGAAAGATGTCTTGCCCCCTGCGTAACCAAGTCGAAAGAAGAGTACAAGGAGGAAGTTGATAAAGTTTATGATTTCCTATACGGAAGGAACCAGTTTGCACTTACCCGTCTTCTGAATAAAATGAAAGAATATTCGGATAAACAGAAATATGAGAAAGCCTCCGAAGTTAAAGATGTTATAGATATGATACTTAATCAGACGTACAAGTCATCTGTGCTGGCCGAGCCTGTAAATAAAGCCAATGTATTATTTGAGATTCACGGCAGCTTTGAGAACGATTATATGCTTCTGCTTTCAGGGAAGATTTATATTAAAAAGTA